>JAIVIG010000144.1 GCA_020200675.1 Actinomycetota bacterium | reverse complement strand
GAGGAGCGAGCTTTCCGGTTACATTGGTCGAGATGGCGACGAAGACGGCAGGCCGATGCGCGTCGAAGCCACTACCGGCGACGAGAACGAGGCTTGTTGGATGGATGAAGTGCGGTTGTAGTATTAGGGGCGTAATCGGCGTGACCAGCGCCTCGGCCCTCTCCGAAGAGATCAAGGAAGGGTTGGTGGCCCTCGGCTCCCAAGTCTCATTGGCACTGGAGAGCAACACCCTCGCCGAAGAGGCCCAAAAGCGCAAGAGCGAGGAACACTTCCGCTCTCTAGTCCAGAACGCCTCCGACGTTATCATGATCACGGGAGCCGATGGAACCCTCAACTACATCAGCCCCGCCGTCGAGCGGGTATTGGGCTACAAGCCCGAAGATATAGTCGGGACGGACAGCTTCGTCCCCGTGCACCCCGACGATGAGGAACGAGTGCAGAGCCTCTTTGAGGAGGTCGCGAGCAAGCCAGGCGTTACCCTGGCATTCGAACTGCGGCTCCAGCACGCCGATGGCTCGTGGCGGCACATCGAGTCGAGCTGTACTAACTTGCTCCACGACCCGACCGTGAGCGGGCTCGTCGTCAACTCCCGCGACGTCACCGAGCGCAAGCGGGCGGAGGAAGCGCTTCAGGAGAGCTACGGCATACTGCGAGCGGTCACGGAAGGTACCACCGATTTCATCTACGTGAAGGATCTGGACGGCCGTTACGTCATGGTCAACTCCGCCGCCGCCAGCTTCATCGGAAAACCAGTGCATGAAGTGATCGGCAAGGACGACACCGAGTTGTTACCACCCGAGATAGCGCACGACTTTATCGAGCAAGATCGCAAGCTCATCACTAGCGGCGCAACCCAGTCCTACGAGGAGCGCGACTTCGTGGTCGACGGCGAAACGCGGTCTAATGTTGCGGTAACAGGGGTCTGGCGCGACGTTCGAGGAGATGTCGTTGGCGTGTTTGGCATCTCTCGCGACATGACCGAGCACAAACGGGCCGAGAAGAAGCTGCAAGAGAGCGAGGCCAACCTCGCCGAAGCACAGCGGATAGCTCGCCTGGGAAGCTGGGAGTACGAGCCGAAAGAGAACAGAGTCTACTGGTCCGACGAGACGTACCGCATCTTCGGCTTTACTCCTCAGCAGTTCGTACCGACGTTCCAAGGCTTCTCGGACATGATCCATCCCGAGGACAAGATGCTCGTCCGGGAGGACATGGCAAAGATCTTCCGCGGCGAGCAGCTGCAGGACAGTATTGAGTTCCGCATAGTGCGCCCGGACGGCGAGGTACGCTTCGTACAGGGTCAGCGTGGTGCGGAACGTGACGAGACGAGCGAGCTGATCAAGATAGTTGGCACGATCCAAGACGTCACCGAGGCCAGGCTGGCGGAGGAGCAGGTACGTTTTCAGGCACACCTTCTCGGACAGGTCCAGGCCGCGGTCATCGCCACCGACCTAGAAGGCATGGTGACGCACTGGAACGAGCACGCCGAGAGGCTGTACGGCTGGTCGTGCGAGGAGGCGTTGGGCCGCAACAGCGCGGAGCTAACCCTCGGTCTCACGGAGGCTGGGGAAGTCGGAGAGATCATGGAGCAACTCAGAGCCATTGAGACGTGGGAGGGTGAGGCCGTGCTCCGGCGTAAGGATGGCTCTACGTTCTTTGCCCACGTGATCATTTCCATGGTCCACGACGTGGAAGAGCGACCGGTTGGAATCGTCGGAGTTTCGACGGACATCACCGAGCGCAAGCGGGCGGAGGAAGAGCTGCGCAAGAGCGAGGCCACGAACAGAGCCATCCTCGAGGCCACTCCCGACCTGATGTTCTGCGTGAGCCGCGACGGCGTATACCTGGACTTCAGAGCCAACGACGACAGCAAGCTGTACGTCCCGCGCGAGGAGATCGTCGGCAAGAATCTAAGCGATACAATGCCACCGGACCTGGTTGCGCCGATACTCCGCAACATCGCCAAAACGCTCGATACTGGCGAGATGCAGGTTTTCGAGTACCAGTTGCCCATGGCAGACGGGATGCTGGATTACGAGGCCCGCCTGGTCGTGAGCGGTCCACAAGAGGTCCTTAGTATCGTGCGGGACGTAACCGAGCGAAAAGCCCTGGAGAGAAGACTGGAGCACCAGGCCTTCCACGACGCCCTGACCGGCCTGCCCAACCGTGCCCTCTTCACGGATCGCCTCGAGCACGCCCTGGTTCGCGCCGGGCGCCACCAGGAGTCCGTCGCTGTTTTGTTCCTGGATCTCGATAACTTCAAAGTCGCCAACGACAGCCTCGGGCACGAGGCGGGAGATCAGCTGCTCGCCGCCGTGGCCGAACGGCTGCAAACGTGCTTGAGATCCCAAGATACTCTGGCCCGCCTGGGTGGGGACGAGTTTACGATCTTGGGATCTACCGGGGATCCTCCTGCGAAACGCGGACCTGGCCATGTACCAGGCAAAAGACACCGGCAAGGCCCGCTACGAAATGTTCGAGCCAGACATGAACGAACGCGCGTTGGAACGACTGAAGCTGGAAAACGAGCTCAGACGGGCTCTCGAGAAGAACGAGCTCAGGGTCTACTACCAGCCAAAGTTGCAGCTGGTGGAGCGGGACAACGAACTTCAGAAGCACCTTAGAGAAACAAATGGCCAAACTATAGCCACTCCGGTAGCCTTGCCGACGCCCCGCATCGCCGGAGCAGAGGCGCTGATACGATGGGAGCACCCGGAACGCGGACTCATGCTCCCCGATCAATTCGTCCCGATAGCGGAAGAGACCGGGTTGATCGTTCCTATAGGTCGGTGGGTGCTAGGAGAAGCCTGCCGCCAGGCGCGGCAGTGGCAGGAGTGTCACCTTTCGGATCTCCCCCTGACAGTATGCGTGAACCTCTCCGCGAGGGAGTTCCAGCAACCCGATCTGGCCGATACCGTTGCCGAGACGTTGCACGAGACGGGACTGAACCCTTGCAGCCTCGATATCGAGATTACCGAGAGCCTGCTGATGGAGGACACGCAGCACACCATCGACACGCTCCAGGCTCTGAAGGAACTCGGGGTACAACTTTCGATCGACGACTTCGGGACCGGCTACTCGTCGCTCTCTTACCTGAACCGTTTTCCGGTAGATAGCCTAAAAATAGATAAAACGTTCGTCGCTAAGCTAGGGAGAAATTACGAGGATACAGCGCTCGTCTCGCTTACGGTCAATCTGTCGCACATCTTCGGTCTGAAAGTGGTGGCCGAAGGTGTAGAGAACGACTATCAACTTCGGCAGTTGCGTAAGCTCGGATGCGACCAGGCGCAGGGGAATTACTTCTCGAAGCCGTTACCTAGCCCGGAAATGTCGGCAAAGTTGGGGCTAGACCCCGAAAGCAACCATAGCGGTCTTCCAAATTAGCGCCTGAATCGAGAGTAGGCAGGAAGGTACTACCGTCAAGGAGCTGTCGAGTTTCTCCTTCACCGCACCCATCAACGCGGTCCAGTCCTTTGAACACCAGGACATCTCCGCCTTGAGATAACCCGACCTATGGGGCCCCGCGTACTGTCAATCGAGGGCGTCTCCGCAGTGGGATTTGTCCCGACCCTAGCGCACCTTCTTCTGGACGTTCTCCGCGGCGGCTTTGATCTCTATGTTTCCGTCGTGCACCCTCGTGTGGTAGCGTGATTGGGGAAAGACGGCCGGACCATCTATCGCCTCGCCGCTGCACAGGTCGAAGCGAGACTTGTGCCAGGGGCAGATGACGGTGTCGCCTTCGCGGTCACCCCTCTCCAGCGGTCCGCTGAAGTGGTTGCAGGTGGCAGAGATGGCGCAGACTTTGCCTCCCTGCGCCCGGCTGAGCAGGATCCCCACCTTGCCGTCTTCGCCGTCGATCTCCACCCGACGCAACTCGGAATCGGATAGATCGCTCTCTCTTAGAACCGGGGTAAACTCGACAGGACCGGCCCACTCGAAGACGTTCCGGTTCACCCGCAGCCCGTAACCGTAGGAGAGCTCCCCACCCAGGTGGGCTCCCACCCCGGTGAGCGAGTACCCGGCCAGGAACGCCAGGCGCCCGGCGTTCCTGCGGCCCGTTGCCCGAAGGCCAAGCGAGATCGTGCTCAAAGCGATCCCGCCGCCGTTCACGAGCGCGTGGGCCATCCCCATTCTCCTCGACCCGCCGCTCAGGTACCGCCAGTCCGAGTAACCTACCGCGGCTGCCAGAAAGCCGCCCACCACCCCAACCGCGAGCGCCCCGTCCGCAGCGTTGCGCGCGGCCTTCGAGCCGCTCACGAGGTCCACGGCGTCGAACACGAGGGCGGCGGTCCAGGATCCCACGGGTACGTCCGAGAGGGCCGGGTGAAGCGGTGTCCCGAGGTAGGTGCCGTCTAAAGCGTTGCGGACCGGCGTGCCGCCCTTTTCTTCACCCTTGCCTACTGCCTCCTTCACTTTGGGCTGCAGCTTCTCGGCGATGGGGTCCAACCAGTTCAATCGATCAACGATACGCTGGCCTAACGGTGCACCCATGAAACTCCCTTCTCGGTTTGGAAGGGTTTACCCACTACCCGGCCCCGGCAAGCCAGCCCACCTACCAAAAACGCTGGTAGCGCTCAACCCACGTGTACTTCTGTCTTGCTCTTTAGCACCGCCTCGTACACTTCCTCGTGACGCTCCGCTATGGTGGACCAGGAGAGGTTCATCCCGCCGCTCCACGAGTCGCAACAGCCGTCCCTCCGCAAGTTCCGGCTCCGGCGGGTCCGGGCGCGTGGCGACCACGGGCAGACCGTGCGCGAAGAGCGCGAGCAAGGTGCCACTCTTTAGGGTGACGCCTTCGTTGAACGGCAACACCCCCACATCGGCACCCGATAGCAAACGGGAGGCGTCCTCTTCCGGCACGTAGCCAGTCATCGCTACGGAGCCGTCAAGCCCGAGTTCATCGGCTAGCGTCCGGAGCTTGTTCCAGTACCAGTCGGCCTCGTCGGCCAGCGCCAGGCTCTCGGCGCCGCCGATCAGCAGCAGGCGTGCCTTCGGCCGGCTCTCCAGTACCTCCTTGTGCGCCTTCAGCAGGTTCTCTATGCCCTTGACCGGGTGGAGAAATCCGAAGTAGGCGACGACCTCCGCGTCGGGGGGCCAGCCGTACCGGGAGCGCGCCTCGTCCCTGGCCTCGTCGCGCCCAACCGGGGCGGTATCCACGTTCGCGACGAGCGGGACGCGGTGCATCCGGGAGGAGAGCCACGGCAGCCGCTCGGCGACGGCGGCCTCGGCGTGGGTGTTCGTCGTAAGCAGGATGTCGCTTCCGGTGAGCAGGAAACCGTCCTCGCGGTCCCACACTCCGCGGCTCTGCCCCCAGGTCTTGAGCGCCTCGATGGCTCCCGGCGGGACGCCGCGCGGCTCCCACTCCCACCAGCCGTACTCGTGTACCGTGGTTACGAGGGGAGCACGGCAGCCGGCGGCGCGCAGGAGCGGCGGTAAGAAGAAGACGGCGCGCTTGAAGCCGTACGCACCGGCGGCGTGCTGGACGTGGATCACGTGGGGCTTCGCCCGCCGCACGGCCCGCACCAGCGCCGGCAGGTCAGTAAGCCCCCACCCGCCCACCACACCCTTCACCCTCTGATCTTTCGAGTCCTTAGCCGCCTCTTTGGTGGTGAGCACGAGGGAGGAGACGCCGCGCTCGTCGAGGGCGAAGCGGAGACGTTGGACGTAGTGTGCCACGCCGCAGCGCTCCGGCCGGTACGTGCCCGCCACCATCACCACGCGCGTCACGCGCACGTTCCCTCCTGGTGAGGAACTGCCGCGGGCCGGTCGCCTACCTCGGCGAGCAGCGAGAGGCCGGCCTTCGCCACCTCTTCGGGAGGTATATCCAAACATTCGAGGTTGTACGGGCAGGTGAAAGCGTAGCAAGGGCTGCACCACGTCTCGCGGCGAAGCAGCCGGTGTGGGGCGTCGCGCGGGCGCCACTGCTCCTCTAGCTCCGTGCCCGAGAACAGCACCACGCCCGGCGTGCGCAGGGCGTCGAGGAGGTGCATTGTGGAGGTATTGTTCGTCAACACCAACCGCGCGCCCTCGACGAGCGCCGCAAGCTCGGAGAGACTGGTCGCGCCGACGAGATCCACGCCCCGGTCACCGAGAGCGCCGAGCAGCTCTCCGCTGCGGCTACGGTCCGCTTCGGTGCCGCTCACCACCACCGGCCAGCCCGTCTCTGCAGCGAGGAGGCGCGCGGCGAGGGCGAAGCGGTGCGTGGGATAGGTACGGGCCTGCGCGCTCGCCCAGGGATTCAACAGGACGTACGGCGCGTGTGCGGTGACGCCGCGCGCCTCCAGCAGTTCGGCGGCGGTCCTGCGCGCCTCCTCGGGGACGTGGATGTTCAGGCTGCGGTCCTCGACGCGGAAGCCTGCGTGCTCGATCATGCGCAGGTTCCGCTCCACCTGGTGCAGTTCGTCGGGCACGGAGGGCGCCTCGTCGGTGAGAACGCCCCCGCCCCACTCCTTCGACTCGCCCAGCCTCAGAGGGATGCCCGCCAGGTAGCAGGCGTAGCCAGCGGGATGCGGCGTCTGCTTGAAGGAGGTGAGGATTATCGCCGCGTCGTAGGAGCCCTCTCGCAAGGCTCCGATCAACTCCAACTCCCGTGCCGGATCGAAGGAGAGGCGTCCCAGATCCTGCCAGAGGACACGCCACGCGAGCACCTCGTCCACCCATGGCAGAAGTGGCGCGGCCTCCTTCCCCCCGGGGCTCGCCATCAGCGTGATGCTCGCCCCAGACAGATTCTCCTTGAGCGCGCGCAGAACAGCCCCCGTCATAACCACGTCGCCGATGTTGTCGAGCCGCATCACCAGCAGCCGCCGCGCCTCCGCCCAGGGTCCGTTCACCGTGCATCCCCGTGAAGACTCGCATCGCAGATGGCAGCCTCCCCTTCTGACCGGCCATCGAGAAAGTTGGCGGCAGCGGCCAGCGCATCCTCCACGGAGATGTCCTCCAGACAAGTGCGCCACGGGCGGTCTTCGAGCGTGCAAGTCCCCGAGTACCAGCAGGGCTGTTGGGTGAAGTCGGAGACGATGCGCTGGGGACATTCGGGGTGGCCCTGGAGGTTCGCGTGCGGGGGCGGCTGGCCGTAGCGGCCGTGCCAAGCAGGACCGAAGAGCATGACCGTGGGCACTTCGAGCGTGGCGGCGATACGCAGCGGTCCTGTGTCCGCCCCTATGGCGATATCCGCGCAAGACAGGGCGGCGGCGAGCTCGCGCAGCGAACCGCGCGGCCACACGCGCGCCCGTTCTCCGATAAGCCGGGCGACGCGCGACGCCTGCTCGGGGTCGGCTCCTACCGGCACCACGACGTCCGCGCCGTGGCGGTCGCCGAGAGCCCGGCCCAAAGCGCCCCAACGCTCCTCCGGCCAGCGCTTCACCTCCATCCCCGCGTCCGGGAGCAGGAAGACCAACGGCCGACGTAGATCGGCGAGCCGTTCGGCGGCGACGGAGCGCTCCTCGGAGGTGAGGTGGAGCAGGGGCGGGGAGATGGCCTCCGGCTCGATCAGGCCGTCGGCCAGTAGGATACGCAAGAATCGCTTGCCCACGTGCTCGTCGGGAGGCGGTGATCGCCACAGGTTAGTCACCGTGTGTGACACACCGCAGTCGCGTATCAGGGCGTCTATGCCATCGTAGGACGTGTCCGAAACCACGAGGTCCCAGCCGCCCCGCGCGAGCATCTCCTCGACCGCCTCCCGAGCACGGTACGGGCAGGTGGAGTCGGGCTTCGGGATTTGTACTACCTCGTGGATCAACGGGTCGCCTTCGAGCAACTCGCCGCCGGGCTGGAAGGTGAAGATGGTCAGGCGAGCCTCCGGGTACGAGCGAGCGAGCGCCTGGATGGCCTGCAGCGAGATCAGGGCATCCCCGAGCCCGCCCAGCAACTCCACGAACAGGATCCCGCGTACCGGGGTTGCCTTGCGGTCCTCCCCCGCCGACGCGCTCTTCCGGGATCCGGCGATCGGACGCACGTCGGCGCCGGAGCCGAAGCGCCCGTCTTTAGATTCCCCCTCGAACTCGCCGTTGCTCATCTACCACCTTCACCGCTGCGTCTCCAGGCTGAACCAGCATCACCCGCTCCGGTCCGACCGGTAAGTTCTAGTGGCGAAGAGTAGCGCAAGCACGAGGTCGGTGCCGCACCGACCCCGATCGGCGAAGGACAGCAGAGCAAGAGCGCCGCCCTTCGGTCAACCAACGTCCCGGTCGCGGACCGAGTCCAGCATGTCCTCTGTGGAGCGGTCCTCCACGTCCCGCCGTTCGTCCATCTTGATGACCGTGTACGCTCGCTCGGCCCCGAGCTCGAAGACGGCGGCCTGCGCCCGGGCGATGGCGGCGTAGGCCTCTCCGGTCGTTTCGGCCTCTACTGTCGTCCCCATCGGCCCCGGGGTGCACTTCAGCCCGGATGCCTCCAACTCCCTGATCGCTACCTTCACGTAATCGCTGACGCCCGGCGTTCCCGTCCCGAGCGGGAAGATGCTCACCTCGGCTATAATCACGCTATCGTCCTCTCCCTTCCGCTCCCGGAGGATCCGCGGGCTTCTGAACACCCTCCCCCGTCGGAGCGAATCAGACAATTCAGATCAGAGTAGGACTTACGCAGAGGCTGGATCTGCTACCCTGAAAACATGAGCTTTACGAAGTTGGACTACTGCCAGTATCTGTTGAGTAGCCAGGTCAACTACACCTTGACCAACCTCGCCGAGCATC
>JAIVIG010000143.1 GCA_020200675.1 Actinomycetota bacterium | reverse complement strand
GGCCAGGGCGAGCGGCACGTCCAGGTAGCGGTCCAGCTTCTCGCGCAGTTCCTCGCGCGCCGAAGGGTCGTCCCTCAGGCGCTTCGGCTTCGCTTCTTCCTCGTTCATGGTGGCGCCATTCTACAGGCCCGCGGCGCGTTATAAACTAGGGGTAGAACCGGTTGTTCGTTCCGAAGCTGGAAGGAGGAGTAAGATCATGGCCCGCACGGTAGACGTCCCGGATTATGAGGTACAGGCCGGCGTTCGGGTGGATCCGAGCCGAACGGCCCTAATAGTCGGGGACATGCAGAACGATTTCGTGAAGGAGGGCGGCACGCTCGTCGTACCCGACGCCGAAGGGACGATCCCGCCGATACGGCGACTCCTGGATCTGGCGCGCGGGTCCGGCATGAAGGTCGTCTTCACCCAGGACACGCACAGTGATGGTGACCCTGAGTGGGAGATCTGGGGCGAGCACTGCCGCGAGGAGAGCTGGGGCTGGCAGGTGGTGGATGAGCTTGCCCCGCGCGAGGACGAGGCGACCGTCCGCAAGCCACGGTACGATGCCTTCTACGGCACGCAGCTGGAGCACATGCTGCGTCTTTGGGGTGTCGATACCCTTATCATCTGTGGCACGGTTGCCAACATCTGCGTCCACTACACGGCGTCCGGCGCCGCCATGAGGTGGTTCAACGTCATAGTTCCCAGGGACTGCATCTCCAGCTTCAACGACTTCGACATGGAGGCGTCGCTGAGCCAGACGGCTTCTCTGCTCGGAGAGGTTACGAGTAGCGAGGATATCGAGATAGGGGAGGGCGGGCCGAGGTCGTGTGGGAGGGGGATCTGCCGCACGGCAGCGGCAAGTTCACGGTCGGGAGCGAGGCGATGGGGGAGATGCCCGTCACCTGGGCCTCGCGCACCGAACGCTCGGACGGCAAGACCAGCCCCGAGGAGCTCATCGCCGCCGCCCACGGCTCGTGCTTCGCGATGGCGCTCTCGGGCGTTCTCGCCGAGGGAGGCACGCCTCCCGAGAGGCTAGAGATCAGCGCCGTGTGCACGTTCGACGTAGACAACATAAAGGTCTCCAGCGTAGACCTCGACATCCGCGGCCGCGTCCCAAACCTCGACGCAGAGGGCTTCCAGGGCGCCGTCGAGCAGGCGGAGCAGGGCTGTCCCGTATCCAACGCCCTGAGGGGCAACGTGGAGATGCAGGTGAACGCCAGCCTGGACGAGGGTTAATCCCAGACGCGGGAATCCCGCGCGAACCAGATGCTGGCCTTCAGGACGTCGCGCTGGACGTCGTGGGCGGTCAGGTCCATGAGGTTCACCTCGAGTGGGGCGTGGACGGTGTAGGCCAGGTCCGTCTTCAGAAGCAGCTCGCGGACCGGTCGCAACCGCTCCGCGTCGAGGCTTCCACCGAGGATCACCCCCAGATGGTGCGGCCAGACCTCCGCGAAATCCGGTCCGGCGATCTTCAAGGATTCGAGATCATCGGCGAGACCGGAGACGTCCTCCAGATACAGACGCGGCACGTTGATGCCCACGCTGCGAAAAGCCATACGGTTCCTTTCTCCCCTAGAGACCGCACGCAAGCCGCAGCCCAGTATACGGTCGGGGATCGCCGCTTGAGTAAAGCAAGCGTTAACAGCGGGTTAAACTTGGGTTTACTCGACTCTGTAGAATGGGCTCTCGTTCTCTCGGGAGAAGATGGCAGGAGGAGAGGCTCGGGATGAGCAGTTACGAGAACTACACGCAGAAGTCAGGGAACTACGACAAGACGCGGGAGCCCGTGGGGACCGAGATCATCGTCGGATGCTTCGCCCACGCCCCGGTGCCGTTGGATCGGATGAGGGTGCTTGACGCCGGGAGCGGCACCGGCAGCTACTCCCAGGCGTTGCTGGCTTATGTCGGTCGGATCGAGGCGGTGGACTTGAACCCCGGCATGCTCGAGGTCGCCGCGCGGAAGTTGGCGGGGCCCCGGAACGAAGGCCGGATCTCTTTCCACCCCGCGCGGATCGACGAGCTGCCCTTCGAAGACGCTGCGCTCGACGGAATCATGATCAACCAGGTGCTGCACCACCTGCCGGATGAGGCCTCAAAAGGATTCCCCGCCCACCGTCGGGTCTTCCGCGAGTTCGCCAGGGTCCTGAAACCCGGCGGGGTCCTCACCGTCAACACTTGCTCGCAAGAGCAACTACGCCACGGCTACTGGCACTACGGTCTGATCCCGGAGGCCGCCGATGCCCTCCGAAACCGCTACGCCCCCCTCGACGAGCTGATCGAGATCCTCGACGATTACGGCTTCTCCCGGCGGGGAAGGTTCGTGCCGATCGACGCCACATTCCAGGGTGAGTCTTACTTCGCCCCGCGCGGCCCCCTGGATAAAGAGTGGCGGGATGGCGACTCGGTCTGGTCTCTGGTCACCGAAGATCGTCTCGATCGGGCTCTCTCCTTGATCCAGAAACTTGACGAGAGAGGCGAGCTGGAGGCCTACGTGGCACGCAACGATGCCTGGCGCCCTCACATCGGCCAGGCAACCATCCTCTTCGCCTCGCGGGAGTAGGAGTTATACGAGGATCTCACACGGAGTTCACACAGGGTTTACAATGGACGCCCGGCTTGCAGCGCAGACCGTGGGGAAGTGGCTATCGAATTTTATACGGAGAGGAGCGAGGTTGGACGGGGTATGCTCCGCGCTAGCGCGTATAGCGCTGTTCAAGGACGTGCGGCCGGAAGCCGTCGAGCTCGAACCTCTCGATTCTCTCACTAACGCCACCTACAAGGTAACCACGGGCGGTTTAGCTTACACGCTGCGGCTCCCCGGGAAGGACACCTACGAGTACGTGGACCGCGCAGCCGAGGAGCACAACGCGCGGATCATGGCCGCCACCGGGGTCAACGCCAAAGTACTCTACTTCGACGCGACGGACGGCACGATGCTCTCCGAGTTCGTCGAAGGGGTCAGCATGACCGAAACGAGGTTCAGGGACGAGCCCGAGGCGCCGGCTCGCGTCGCTCTGGCGCTAAAGCGGGTTCACCGCCTGGGGCCGGTCTTCAAGTCCCGCTTCGATGTCTTCGCCATGATCGACGTCTACCTCGGCATCCTGCGCAAGCTGGGAGCGCCATTGCCGGAGGATTACCACGAGGTAGAGCAGGGAGCAAGGGCGGTGCGTCGGGCGCTAGATGCATCCCCCATGCCACTCTCGCCCTGCCACAACGACCCGTGGCCAGCGAATTTCTTGGATGCGGGCGGACGCCTCTACATCATCGACTGGGAGTTTTCCGGCATGAACGACCCTATGTGGGATCTCGGCGACCTCTCGGTCGAGGCCGGCTTCGAGCCCGAGCAAGACAGGGTGATGATAGAAGCTTACTACGGCGCAGCCGCGTCTCTGGCGCTCTATTCGCGCCTGGCGCTCTACAAAGCCTTGAGCGACCTCCTCTGGGCCCTCTGGGGTCTCATACAGCACGCGAACGACAACCCGAGGAACGACTTCCTGACTTACGCGCTGGGAAGACTCGGGCGCTGCAAAGCGCTGATGGGCAGCACCGAGTTCGGCAGCCACCTGGACGCCGTACGCGCGCACCGTCAGGAAACGATACGAGATACAAGCCTGCTAGGCTTCTCTGGCACATAGTACTTCGCAACCACCCTGCGCTACCGTTTTGCCAGGGTGGCCGCGCCCCGGATGATCTGAACGGCACCATCCCCCTAACCACCTTCGCCTCCGAGGCTCTTCCGGCAAGCCGGACGCTGCCCCACTCGCTGAAGAAGAGCCCCCGCCGGGTAGGCGGGGGCTCTCTCGATCCGAAACGAGAGTCGAACTACGTGGGGCGAGGCTCCTGCTCCGGGGTGGCCTCCCGGATCTCCTGTTCGATATCGGTGATGCCGGTGAGGGAGCGGACGCGGATCTCATCGTAGGACCGCTGGATGCCCTGCTCGCGCTCCCTTTCGGCCCCTCTGCCACCCAGGAGCGTGCCCAGGTAGCAGCCCAAAAAGCCCAGGGGAACCGAGATGATGGCCGGGCTCGTGAGCGGGAAGAGGGGGTCTATGGTGATGATCGGGGTCGCCGGCGGCTCGGGGTTCGGGCCGGTAAACACGCTCGGGCTGAGGATGACGAGCACCACCGCGGAGATCAGGCCGAGGAGCATCCCGGTGATCGCCCCGGTCGTGTTGAACCTCTTCCAGAAGATTGTCAGCAGGATGACCGGCACGTTCGCGCTCGCGGCGACCGCGAAAGCCAGAGCGACGAGGAAAGCCACGTTCAGGCTCCCCAGCGGTATGGCCAAGACTATCGCGGCGACCGAGATGCCCACGGCCGTGATACGGGCGGCCCGGAACTGCTCGCGCTCGGTCGCCTCGCCGTGGCGTATCACGTTGGTGTAGAAGTCGTGGGCGAAGGCGCTCGAGGCTGCGACCACGAGCCCGGCGACCACGGCCACGATGGTGGCAAAGGCCACCGCCGAGATAAAGGCGAAGAAGACGGGACCGCCGAGCTGCTCGGCGAGCTGCGGGGCCGCCAGGTTGCCCGCCGCGTTTACCTCCGAGATGGCGTCCTGCCCGACGAAGAGCGCCGCGCCGTAGCCCAGGATCGGGGTCAGCAGGTAGAACAGGCCGATGATCCAGGTCGCCGTCACGATCGAGGACCGGGCCGTCTTCGCGTCCGGCACGGTGAGGAAGCGTATCAGGATGTGCGGCAGCCCAGCCGTCCCGAGGACGAGGGCGATGTTGAGCGAGATGAGATTGAGCCCGGCGACGAGACCGCTCGGGGCGGGCGGAACCAGCAGCTCGGATCCGGCGATGAGCAGGACGGCTTTGACGATCTGGATCCAGGTAGTCGCTATCATGCCGCCAGCGACGATGTAGACGGTCATCAGGATTCCTATGGCGACCACCGAGAGGGCGTAGGGCAGGCCGAGCAACAGCCCGATGAGAGCCCCTGCCCCGTTGAGCTGGGCGATCATGTAGAACATGCTTATGGTGATGGTGCTCAAAGCCGCCACCGAGCGGACTTTGCTCGTGTTGAAGCGGCTCGTCAGCATGTCCGCCATGGTGTACTTGCCGAGGTTCCTTAAAGGTTCGGCTACCAGGAGCAGCACCACGAGGTACGCCACGAGGAAGCCTATCGAGAGATAGAAGCCCGAGAACCCGGTCAGGGCGATGGCGCCGGCGATCCCGAGGAACGAGGCCGCCGAGAGGTAGTCGCCGGAGATGGCGAGGCCGTTCTGCCAGCCCTTGATCTCGCCGCCCGCCACGTAGTGGTGGCTGGTGTCGACGTTCCTCCTCGACGCCCAGGCGGTGATGCCGAGCGTCAGCGCGATGATGGCGACGAAGAAGATGATGGATATGGCTTGATCGCTCACCCTATCGCACCTCCCCGGCTTCGCCAGCGGCTTCGTCCCGCGCCCGATCCACGAGGTCGTCCCACCGGTTGGCCCGGCTGACGTACAGGTGCATGAGTATCCAGGTCATCGCGAACTGGGCGAAGGCGTAGACGTAGGCCCAGGTGACCGAACCTATCGCGTTGCCGTTCAGAATCGTCGTGAATCCAGCCAGCACCGGCAGCCCGAAGTAGAAGACCAGAAAGAAGATCGTCGCGGGTATGATGAACGCCTTTTTGCTTCTCACCAGCTCCTTGAACGCGGACGTCCGCTCGATGCGGATCCACTCTTCGTCCCTCGTCATGCACGCTCCTTTCTTCGCTACCGCACCCCTGCCAAATCCGGCACTATATTGCACGCAAGCAATCCGGGCAAGCAGATACAAAGCTGGTCCAAGCTAGTAAAAGAACCCTCCGGCCACCGGCCGGAGGGCTTGAAGCCGCCGGTTTGGCGGTATTTGGAGTGTCGTATGACGCTCTACGCTACGGGCTCTATCTTCACCGCGCAGGCCTTGAGCTCGGCGGTTCCCGACTTGGGGTCTACGGCGTTGATCGTCAGGACGTTGGTCGGCACTTGATCCGGGAAGCTGTAACCCATGAACAACAGCCCCGGCCTCACCCTGTCGGTGACGCGGGCCTTTACCGCCTCGACGGTCCCGCGACGGGAGCTGACTCGGACCATGTCGCCGTCCTCGATGCCGAGCTCTTCGGCGTCTTCGGCGCAGATCTCGAGCAGTTCCTCGTTGTCTTTGACCTTCTTGTAGTCTTGGGTCATCGTGCCCGTGTTGTGGAAAGCCAGGCGGCGTCCGGTCGTCAACTGGAACGGGTACTCCTCATCCGGCATCTCCACCGGCCCCTCGTGGTCCACGGGGGTGAATGGAACTCGGTTCTCGACCTCGTCGGCCCACAGCTCGGCGTGCAGGAACCTGGTGCCCACCTGCGGCTTCTCCACCACGTCGGTCGTGATGGCTCCGCCCTCGTTCCAGACGTCCTCCGCCGTCTCGAAGCCCCAGTTGACGCCCATGCGGTTGGCGATGTCCTGGATTATGAACTCGTCGGGACGGGCTTCGCCGGGCGGGTCCACGACCTTGTGAACCCGCTGCACTCTTCTCTCGCTGTTGATGACTGTCCCCTCGGTCTCGGCCCAGCTCGCGGCAGCCGGGAGCACCACGTCCGCCATGCGGGCCGTCTTGGTCATGAGGATGTCCTGCACCACCAGGAGGTCCAGGCTCCCGAAGAGCTTATCGTGGTGGTCCTCATCGGCGTTGGACTGGGCGGGGTTCTCCCCGATTACGTACATGCCCCGGATCTCACCACGCTCCACGGCGTCCATCATCTCGGCCTGGTTCTTGCCGACCTTCGCGGGCAACGGCGCGCCCCAGACCTCTTCGAAGAGCTCATGAGCCTCGGGGTCGTCCCACTTCCAGCCGCCGACCATCTTGTCGGGCAGCGCCCCCATGTCGCCGCCGCCCTGTACGTTGTTCTGGCCGCGCAACGGGTTCAGGCCGGAGCCGTACTTGCCGACGTGGCCGGTCAGGAGCCCCAGGCTGATGAGCGCGAAAACCCCGTCCGCGCCGTTGTGGTGCTCGGTGATGCCGAGCGTCCAGTTGATATTGGCCTTGTCCGCCGTGGCGTACATCCGGGCGACTTCGCGGATGTCCTCGGCGGAAACGCCCGTGATCTGCTCGGCGTACTCCGGCGTGTAGCCGGCGACCTTCTCCCTGTATTCCTCGAAGTTCTCCGTGGCCTGCTCGATGAACACCTTGTTGTGCAGGTCTTCCTCGATGATGACGTGGCCCATCGCGTTCGCCAGGCAGATGTCGGTGCCGACGTTGAGGCCGAGCCACTTGTCGGCTTTCTTGACCTGATCTATCTTGCGCGGGTCTATGACGACCATCTTCGCGCCGTTCTTCACGCCGCGGCGCATGTGGTTGTAGATGATGGGGTGGCACTCCTGAGTATTGCTACCCCAGCAGATTATGAGGTCGGTATTCTCGAGCTCCTCGTAAGAGGTGGTCGCCCCGCCCGCGCCAAACGTTGCCACCAGACCGGTGACGCTGGCGGCGTGTCAAGCACGGTTACAAGAGTCTATGTTGCTGTTCCCCAATACCTGCCGGATGAACCTCCCCGCCAGGTAGTTGAGCTCGTTGGTCGAGCGCGAGGAGCTGAAGACTCCGAAAGCGTCCTCGCCATACTCGCTCTTTATCTCCATGAAGCGGTTGGCGACCAGATCTAGAGCCTCATCCCACGAGGCGGGCACGAGCTCACCGTCCTTGCGGATGAGGGGTTGCGTCAGCCGCTTGTCGCTGTACAAATGCCGCCAGCCCTCGCGCCCCTTGATGCAGGCTTCGCCTTTGCTGCTCGGGTTGTTCTTCTCCCCGGTAACTTTGGTGATGTTCCCGTCTTCTACCGTGATGGTCAGGCCGCAGCCGACGCCGCAGAAGCCGCAGATCGTGCTCGCCTGCCTCGTGTCAACCGCCATCTCCGCCGTGATGACCAACTCACTCACCCCTTTTATCCGCGATGCTAATAACTACCAGCGTTCGTATAGTAAAACGGCATCGCCATCCAGCATAAGATTCTTTGTTACTACAGTTTCGCATCATACCTCACCTGTGATTCGCCCGGGGTTCGAGCTGGATCCTCTCGAACCCGGCGTACGCGTTGAACTTGCTGCCGCGCAGGAATCCGACGAGGGTCATCCCAAATTCCCGAGCTACATCCACCGCCAGGCTGCTCGGCGCGGAGATCGCGCACACGATGGGTACCCCGGCCGTGAGGCACTTCTGCATGATCTCGAAGCTGCTGCGGCCGCTGACCATGACGATGTGGTCGCTCAAGGGCAGTCGTCTCTCCAGGAGCGCCCACCCGACGAGCTTGTCGGTGGCGTTGTGGCGGCCGACGTCTTCCCTGAGCGCGAGGAGATTACCCTCCGCGTCGAAGAGCGCGGCCGCGTGCAGCCCTCCCGTCGCCTCGAAGAGCCCCTGCGCCTCCCTGAGCTTCTGCGGCAGGGAGTAGATGGTCTCGGCCGAGATTTCGGGTCCGGGCGGGATCACGGGGCAGCCGCGCAACTCGAGCTGTTCCAGGCTGGCCTTGCCGCATACGCCGCAGGCGCTCGTGGTGTAGAAGTGGCGCTCCAGGGTGCGGAGATCGTAGTCGCGTCCGCCGCGCAGCTCCACGTTCACGATGTTGTAGCGCTGCTCGGCGTCCACGTCGGCGTCGACGCAGTAGCTGATCTTTCTTATGTCTTCCGGCGAGGAGATGATTCCCTCGCCATATAGAAACCCGGCGGCGAGCTCGAAGTCCGCGCCCGGCGTTCGCATGGTGACCGCGACGGTCTGCCTCACGCCGCCGGAGACCAGGCGCATCTCCATCGGCTCCTCGGTCGCTAGAGAGTCCGGCCGCACGCGCGCCCGGCCGTCCTCGACCACCCGCAGCCGCAACTTCGTCTTGCTCCCTCGTCGGAGCCTGTCTCCGGTCTTCTCCAGCATCCGCTTCTCCGCTCGCGTTCGGACCCTGCCGGTAAGTCTAGCACCAAGCCGTGCTAGCATACGGAGCGATGATGAGGCTTATGGGTCTGCCACGCGTCGAACGTTACCCCGAGGCGACCGTGACCAGGGAGGACGAGCATCTGGTCATCCGCTTCGGCGGCCTCGAGGACGAGCAAACCATGAGCGTCCCCTTGAAGTACGTCGGCGGGGACGGGGAAGTAGCCGAGCTACGGCTGCTCGCCCAATTGCAGCAGATCGGCTACAAGGTAAAGCGAGGAGAGTAGGCTTTCAGCCGGACCGCTCTCGCGCCCACTCGCGCACCTTGCGCATCCAGGCCTGGCGTTCAAGCGTCTTGCTCTCCTCGATGAAACGGGAGAGGATCTCGCTCGTAAGCGGCCACAAGGCGGCACTCCTCGCGGTTTCGGTGTAACCTTCTCCACCCAGGATCAGGACCGAAGTCTTCCGCCCATCGTAACGCCACACCTCGGGGACGCCCATACGGGCATAGATGGAAAGCTTGTCGAGCGAGGGGCTGGTAATGTCTACCTCGATCACCAAGTCCGGCGGCGGGTCGACCGTGAGGTCTATGCGGTCCTTACCTCGGATAGCTTCTTCGTTCCTCATGTAGAAGCAAGAGTCGGGCTCGAAGCCACGCTCCAGATCCTCGCGTCGAAAGGTGGTGGAGCCGAGATCTTCTGCCGTGATCCCCATCTCGTCGGCGACGGCCAGCACGAGCTGCGCGATCCTGCGGTTCGTCCTCTCGTGTTCGGGGTTCGGGCTCATGATCTCCAATTCCCCCCGATCGTAGGCGAAGCGCGGCGCGCTGTTGTCCGCGTGCTCCGCGAGTAGGCGCTCGTAGGTCTCCCAACTCACGTTGTGGAGAACCACCCGCTGCTCCGCCGGACTCTTGACTATCTCCATGTACCGATTATAGCCCTCATGGAAGTGGTTGACTCTTCGTACGTAATGATTCCTGCGCAATGAGAGGGGCCGGAACTTCTCCGGCCCCTCTCATATCTCCCGGTGTTACGGTGTTCAGGCGGGGATCACACCGTGCGGGTCGAGCACGTACTTCTTGGCCGCACCCTTGTCGAAGTCCTTGTAGCCCTGCGGGGCTTCGTCAAGGGTGATGACCGTGGCGTTCACGGCATCGGCGATATGGGCCTTGTCGTGCAGGATGCTCATCATCAGGCCACGGTTGTAC
>JAIVIG010000397.1 GCA_020200675.1 Actinomycetota bacterium | reverse complement strand
AGATGCTCGGCGAGGTTGGTCAAGGTGTAGTTGACCTGGCTACTCAACAGATACTGGCAGTAGTCCAACTTCGTAAAGCTCATGTTTTCAGGGTAGCAGATCCAGCCTCTGCGTAAGTCCTACCTGTGTGTTGTGTCGGGTTTCACGGCGTTTTACTACATAGGTGAAACGGAGACTCGTACACCGTGGAGACAGCAAGGGACAGGAGAGAAAGCAATGGCAGAGAAAGATACAGGAGTCAAGGCTCCAGGCGAGAGTCAGCTCGATCCCGAGTCTACCGAGGAGCTGCGCCTCGAATTGGTGGCTCACTTCCGCAACATGCGCGAGCCGCTTCGGCGACAGTGGGTGGAGGCGATGACGTCGAAGGGTCTGACGGAAGGTCAGACCGAGCAAGAGACTGAGACCGAGTCCATGACGATCTACGATACCTGCGTTGACTGTTTGGACACGGGGGGGTACACCAGCGCCGAGATCTACGCCAGCGCGATGGCGGAGCGCGGCGTGCTGCGCGGAATGAGCCCGGAGCAGATCATCGGCAGTATACTCACGCTGCGCGACGTCTACGGGCGGAGCCTCTTCGAGCGGTATCAGAACGCTATGGAGCGGTTGTCGGCTGCTATGGATATCTACGAGCCCGTCGCCAACACCATCCTCTCCATCGTTGCACTCGCCTTCATTCAAGAGCGTGAGAGGGTCGTCAGCCGGCAGCAGGAGGCCATTCTCGAACTCTCCACCCCCGTGCTACAGCTTCGCCGCGGGATCCTCATACTTCCGATCGTCGGCCTCATCGACTCCCAGCGCGCCCAACAACTGACCGAGCAGCTACTGGAAGGTATCCGCGTCACCCGCGCCAGGGTCGTGGTTATCGACATTACGGGTGTGCCGGATGTGGACTCAAGGGTGGCCAACCACCTGTTGCAAACGGTGGATGCGTCGGGGCTAATGGGCGCGAGCGTCGTCGTTACGGGCCTCTCGCCCGAGATTGCCCAGACGCTGGTCTCTCTGGGTATAGACTTGGGCCGTCTAACCACCATTGGCGACCTGCAAGGCGGCATTGAAGAGGCAGACCGGCTTTTGGGTTACAAGACACTGGCGATAGAAGATGGGGCCCTGCACTCTGAAGACCAGAGGTTGTAAACAATGGCGGTCCCGATACTCAAACAAGGTAATTACCTGATCGCTTCCATCCAGGCCGCGCTCACCGACGCCGACCTGTTGCAACTGCAAGACAACCTGGTCAATGGTGTGGGCAGGTTTCGCTCCCGCGGGGTTATCGTGGACGTTACCGCGCTTGATGTGCTGGATTCGTTCGCTACACGTACTTTGCGTAACATCGCTCACACCATCAAGTTGCGCGGGGCGGAGACCGTCATCGTCGGCATCCAGCCCGAGGTCGCGTTCGCGATGGTGCAACTCGGCTTGACGCTCGATAACGTGACGACCACGCTGGACCTCGAAGAAGGTCTCGCGTTCTTAAACCGGCGAGTAAGAGATGGCACCAACCGTGGCAGATGAAATATGTGTCCAGATCAAATCGGAGAGAGATATCGTTGCAGCTCGCCAGGAGGGACGAAAGTTGGCGGCGCAGGTGGGCTTCTCAGGCGTTGACCTTACTCTCATCGCCACCTCTATTTCGGAGATGGCCCGCAACATCGCCGTCTATGCTGGGGAGGGTGAGATCGTCCTGGATGCTATCCAGAATGATAGCAAGCGCGGCATCATGGTGATCGCTCGTGACGAGGGTCCGGGCATCCCCGACCTCGAGCGGGCCATGCAGGATGGGTTCTCGACGGGAAAGAGTCTGGGGTTGGGCCTGCCGGGAGCAAAACGCTTGATGGACTCCTTCGAGGTCGCCTCCCAGGCTGGCAAGGGAACGAGCGTGACGATGAAGAAATGGGTGCGGTGAGAGGGGATAAACTCATCGGCTCTCCGCCGCTGATCCAGTGGGGCGTCGCCGCGCGGCCATTTCCGGGACAGACCGTCTCGGGCGACCTGCACGTGGTAAGACCCTTCCCGGACGGCGTTCTGGTGGTGGTCATAGATGGGTTGGGGCATGGCTATGATGCCGCCGCCGCCGCCAAAACCGTCTCTGCCGCTCTGGAAGGCCATGCTCACGAACCGCCCATATCGCAGCTTAGACGCTCTCACGAAGAGTCGAGGAAGACGCGCGGGGTAGTAATGAGCGTCGCTTCTTTCAATGCTCCGGATGGGACGATGACGTGGATCGGGGTAGGTAACGTTGAAGGTATGCTGTTGCGCCCAGACGCGGATGGGCGGACTACTAGGAAGCGCGAGAAAGGTCTGATAACGCGCGCCGGGGTAGTAGGCTACCAGCTACCCACACTGCGCGAGACCGAAATCTCCGTTAACTGGGGCGACAATCTGATTTTTACCACCGACGGTATCAGCGGCGGATTCATGGAGCACCTGACGCTGAGCGACCCGCCGCAGCAGATCGCCGACCGCATCCTCGAGCGGCACGGTAAGGCGACGGATGACGCGCTGGTGCTGGTCGCACGCTATTTGGGGGGTGCGCCATGAGCATCACCCCGGCCGAATTTCAAGAGCAATATACATCCGCATTGCAGAGCTACCTTGCGGGAGAGTGGGAAACCGCCTCGCAGGATGTCTATGAGCTAGGGCGCAGAGCCATTATCGATGGACTTGGCGTGCTGGATGTCGTGACGATCCACAATGAGGCGCTAGCCACGGTCTTGGCAGGCATACACACGGCCGAGGAGAGCGCAAGGGTAGCGAAAGCGGCGGAGGATGTTCTGATGCAGAGCCTGGCGCCGTTCGAGATGACTCATCGCGGATTCCAGGAGGCCAATGAATCGCTGCGCTACCTGAACGAAACGCTGGAGCAGCGGATAGATGAGCAAACAGCGGAGTTGCGAGCGAGGGAGAAAACCCTAGCACGACGAGCTCGGGAGCTGACCGAAGCCAACGTGGAGTTGCAGAGAGAGGGTGCCGAGCGCAAGCGGTCCGAAGAGCAGCTGGCTTATATGGCACAGTACGACCACCTCACGGGCCTCGCTAATCGTGTTCTGTTCAAGGACAGACTGGCCCAGGCGCTGGCCCGGACCAAACGTAGCGGTACCCGCATGGCACTGATGTCTTTGGATCTGAACCGCTTCAAGGCCGTCAACGATACCCTGGGTCACGGCGCCGGGGACCTGTTGCTGAAAAAGGTTGCGGAGCGTCTTGAGGGCTCCGTGCGCGAGTCTGACACCGTCGCCCGGATGGGCGGAGATGAGTTCAGCATCATACTCGACGACCTCACAGAGGCGCAGCACATAGCCCTCGTGGCGCGGAAGATCATCGACAACCTAGCCCAACCCTTCGTTCTGGACGGCCACGAGGTCGTGGTTACCACCAGCGTCGGCATCGCGGTCTATCCCGCTTCTAACGGCGAGTCTCTGGTTGCAGACGCCGACAGCGCCATGTACAGCGCGAAGGAGCTGGGACAAAATACCTTCCGGTTCCACACCCCGGAGATGCATGCCCAGGCCCTCGAGCGTTTGGACATGGAGAGTAAGCTGCGCCGGGCGCTCGATCAGGAGGAGTTCCTGCTCTATTACCAGCCTCAGGTGGACCTCACCACCGGAATGATCGTTGGGACGGAGGCGCTCTTGCGCTGGCAGCACCCGGAGCTCGGCCTCGTCTCCCCTGGGAAGTTTATCCCCGTGCTGGAAGATATCGGTATGATAGGTCGCGTCGGCGAGTGGGTTCTGAAAACCGCCTGCCGCCAGAGCAAGGTCTGGCAAAGAGACGGCTTTCCGCCCCTGCGGATGGCGGTCAATATCTCGGCCCGTCAATTCGACCAGCGGGATTTAATAGACATCGTGGCCGGCGTCCTGAGAGATACCGGGCTCGACGCACATTGCCTGGAGCTTGAGATCACCGAGAGCCTCCTTATGCAGGACATACAGGCCAACTCCCGGCAACTGAACGAGCTAAAAGCGTTAGTGGTAGGCCTCCAGGTTTCGATAGATGACTTCGGAACCGGCTACTCCTCACTCTACTACCTAAAGACGCTCCCTATAGACG
>JAIVIG010000005.1 GCA_020200675.1 Actinomycetota bacterium | reverse complement strand
CTTGAGGCCCCAGCTCGCCGACTACGTCTCTGAGACCGGCAACCACGTTACGGTGTCGGCTTCGCGGACGGCCTGACGGGGTAGGCTACCGCCGGTAATTCCGGGCGTGTAATAATCAGCTCCCTATGTTCCTTGCCGTATTTCAACAGAACCCCATCGCCGCCGTGGCGATGCTGCTCGGCTTCGCCTTCGGTATAGTGCTGCACGAGGCGGCCCACGCCTACTCGGCCTACGCCCTGGGCGACGACACGCCCTACCGCTACGGACGGGTGACGCTCAACCCGGCATCGCACCTGGACGTGCTGGGGAGCCTGATGCTCGTGATGGTCGGGTTCGGGTGGGGCCGTCCGGTGCCCATCGAGCCGTCCAAGCTCCGGGGCGGCGTGTTGGGACCGGTGGCCGTCGCTCTCGCCGGTCCCGCGACGAATTTGGCGATAGTCGCGCTCTGCGCCGTCCTGATACGGCTGCCACCGTTTCAGGGCAGGCTCGTCCTCTTCTGCATCCTGGGCGTAGCGTTCGTCAACGCCCTGTTGTTCATCTTCAACCTAATACCTATCCCCCCGCTCGACGGCGCGAAGGTGATCTTCCCGTTTCTGCCGCGCTCCCTGAACGGCTTCGTCAACTTCATGAACCAGTACGGGCCGGTGATCCTGTTCGGCCTCGTGCTCCTCACCTTCCTACCAGGCGTCTTCTCGCCTATAGGGTGGCTGTTGAGCGTGGCGCGCCCACTCCTCCTCCTGTTCGGGATACCGCCCCTCTTCGGCTGAAGATAGCTATCAGCGTTCAGCAACCAGCCATCAGCTCTCTCGGCGGAAGGCTTATCCGGTGAAGATCACGGTCCCCTCCTCGGAGCTACCGTTTTCAGAGAAGTAAGGACGATGCTCCGCAACGAAGACGCATCTCCTCTCGATCCCTAGCTGAAGGCTGAGGGCTGATACCTGACAGCTAACACAAAGGGGCAGCTCTAGGTCCGCGGGGAGGGGGGAGAATCCACGAACCAAACGCTGCCCCGGCCACTATTCTACAGAGAAAAGTTTCGAAGCGGTAGAGGAAAACTTAATAAAAATTAAGAAGGTGTTGAAATTGGTTCATCTCCGTCGGTTAAATCCCCTCTGTTTCCGTTCACGAGGGGGAGTTCGACGGAGAAGGTGCTGCCCTGGTCGGGCTCGCTCTCGACGCGGATATCGCCGCCGAGGTGTTGGGAGATCTCGCCGGCCAGGGCCAGGCCCAGGCCGGTTCCGTCGGCGCGGGAGGAGCCCTGGGCGCGGTAGAAGCGGTCGAAGATGTGCGGTATCTCGGCTTCGGGGATGCCGCAGCCGTGGTCGGAGACGCTCACCAGGGCGTGGCCGTCCTCGCGGTGGAGTTCGAGGTCCACGGGCTCGGTGCCTTCGGGGCCGCCCGAGTATTTGAGGGCGTTGTCGAGCAGGATGGCGAGCATGCGGTGGAGCTGTATGGGGTCGGTCCTTACCGGGGGGAGGTCCTCTTCGGTGTGGATGTTGATCTCGCGCCCCGTGTAGGCGAAGTCCCGCCTGAGCTCGTGCAGCAGGTCTTCGAGGTCGACCTCTTCCAGGCGGAAGGTCACGGCGTTCGCGTCCAGGCGGGAGAGATCGAGGAGGGTCTTGGCGAGACTCTTCAGGCGCTCGGTCTGGGCCTGCATGTCCTTGAGGAAGGACTTGCGGACCTCCTCGTCCTCCTCGTCCTCGAGCATCTCGAGGTAGCCCTGGAGGGCGAAGAGGGGGGTTTTGAGCTCGTGGGAGGCGTTGGCGATAAACTCGGCTTTGGCGCGTTCGATCTGGCGCTCTTCGGTGACGTCGCGGAGGATGGCAAGAGCGCCATCCTCCAGGGGGGCAGCCCGGATCTCGATGATACGGTCCCCCGCGTGGGCCTCGGGCTCGGTGGCCGGGCCTGAGAAACGGCTCTTGGCGAGGACCTCCTGCAGGCGGTCGTGGAAGGCGGGGTCGGAGTTCTCCAGGAGTTCGCGAGCGCGGGGGTTGAGGAAGGTGGCGTTCAGGTCCCTGTCCACGCCGATGACCGCGTCGGTCATACCGTAGAGGATGGCCTGGCTGCGCGCCTTCTCCTGCTCGGCCTGCCGGAAGGCGCCCTTGAGAGAGGAGGCCATCGCGTTGAACGTCTCGCCCAGGGAGCCCACCTCGTCCTCGATGCGGGTGGTGATGCGCTCGTCGAAGTTCCCGGAGGCCAGGCGTCTGGCGGCGACGTCGAGGCGGCTCAGGCGACGCGAGAGCAGGTTCGCCACCACGTAGCCCGAGAAGCCCGCGATCAAGAGCGCCAGAGCCCCAGCGAGGAGCGCCAGAAAGCCGATCCTGCCAAGGGCCTCCTCCGTGTCCAGGATCTCGCCCTCCGTGTAGTACTTGGTGAAGACGAGCGCCGTCGTTTGGGAATCACCGGCCATCGTTATCGGGGTGGCGTAGGTCGCGAGCGTCTGTCCCTCGCGGTCTTCACTCCCGGCCACCGTGAGCTGCGTGAAAGGCGTCCCGTTTTCGAGGGCGGTCTGTACCGCTCGGGCGTCGTATTCGCCGGGGTCCCCCCTCAAGACCTCGCCGTTCTCCTGGATCACACCCCACTCCAGGCCCCGGTTGATCGCGTAGAAGCTTATGTACTGCTCGTCGATCCGCGGGTTACGCCGAAGGTTATCCTCGAACTGGTCGAATACCTGCTCGAAGCTGTCCTTTTGCATCTGCATCAGGGTGTTTTCGAGTCTGGGGTAGACGATAGAGTACGCCGTCCCTCCGGCGAACGCGATCACGAGCAAGAACAGCACCGTGAGCCACACCTGGATGCTGATGCGGCGCCGAAAGCCGGCGCGGCGCCCGAGCAAGAGCCGCTCGAGCGAGAACCACGACGGCAGACGGGCTCCGCCCCTCGGAGGGGTGCTTCCAGCAAGCCACCCCTTACGCTTGAATGAGAAAAACCTGTCCCTAGCGGAAGACATACCCCACACCCCGGGCGGTGTGGATAAACTCCGGGTTCCGGGGGTCGCGTTCGATCTTCTCCCGCAGATGGCGGATGTGCACGTCGACCGTGCGCTCGTCACGGAACTCGTCGCCCCACACCCGCGTGAGCAGGGTGCTGCGCGAGAAGACCCGGCCCGGGTTGGAGGCGAGCGTCACCAGAAGCTCGAACTCCGTGTACGTAAGGTCTATCTCCTTGCCAGCCACGGCGACCCTGCGGCTGGGCAGGTGAATCTTCAGGCTGTCGTAGGTGAGTTCGTCCTGCCGCTGGCCCGTGGGGACCGACGCGCGGCGCATTATCGCACGCACCCTGGCCACGAGCTCCCGGACGGCGAACGGCTTGGTTACGTAGTCGTCCGCCCCGAGCTCCAGGCCCACGACCCGGTCTATCTCGTCGTCCTTCGCCGTGAGCATGATTATGGGTACGTCGCTCTGCGACCGGATCCTGCGACACACCTCCGTGCCGTCGATCTTCGGCAACATGATGTCCAGGATCAGTAGATGCGGCTCGTAAGAGCCGAACGCCTCTAGCGCCGCCTCCCCGTCACCCACGGCATGCACCTGAAAACCCTCCCGCTCCAGAGCGTGCAATAGCATCTTCTGGATCGAGGGCTCGTCGTCCACCAACAGTATCCTGCGCGCGGTCCCCTGTACGTCCTGCACCATAGCTTAACCGCCCTTTACGGCTCCTCGAAAGTTCTACACACTATGACGCTTATTTTATCATGTGCCGGATTTTTCACCGACCTCGGCTGCCCGTCCTGCGACCTTGCCCGCTACGTTTACGAGATCCGCGGACTCCCGCAGGCGTACTGCCTCGACGGCCACCTGGCGCCGCCTGAGGTAAGCGGAGACGATCCGGGCCTCGTCCGCGCTTCCCCCACCGGACGGGACAGCGGCATCGTCTTGGGCGCCCAGGACCTCTTCGGCGAAGAGGGTGAGGCCGGTTGGCAGGCGGGCGGCCGACTCGAACTCGAGCTCGCCCGCGAGCCTCTCTCGCTCCCCAACCAGCGCTTCGAGGTGCTCCTCGCCGCCTTCGCCGCGCAGTAGGGCGGTTATCTCCCCGATCACCTCCGCGCGGTACTCCTCTTCGCCCATCCCGAGGCACGGGGCGCAGCGCCCCATCTGGCCGTAGAAGCAGACGCCATCTTCGGAGCCGCCGATGCATCGTCTCAAGGGGAAGATCCTACCGAGAGCCTCGATGCAGGTGTCCAGGACGTTCGCGCTCCGGTAGGGGCCCAGGTAGGTCGCGCCGTTCGGCCGGTCGTCGCCGTGGACCCTCTCCGGGACGGGATAGGGCTCGTCGAGGTCCAGCTTAATGAACCAACGCGCCCTTTCCTCTCCCCGACCGGCGGAGTTGTAGCGCGGCAAGAGGCGCTTTATCTCGCGGTCCTCGAAGACCAGGGCGTGGAGCTCGCTCTGCGTCTCCTTGTAACGCACCTCGGCGATCTCCCGAACGAGGCGCCCGATCTTGCGCCGCCCGTCCCCGCCGTTGAAGTAGGTCCTGACGCGCGCCTTGAGGTCCTTGGCCTTACCCACGTAGAGGGTGGTGCCGTGCTTGTCCACGAAGTAGTAGACGCCCGGTCCCCTCGGGAGGTCCTCGGCGAGGTGCCCTTTCTGCGGCTCGATCCGTGCCCTTGACCCCGATCTGAGCGTGACCGCCTCTCCGACGCTCCACACCCCGGCCGAACGGAGGAGCTTCAGCAGCTTGAGGAACACCTCGGCGGTCGCGGCGGCGTCGGCGAGAGCCCGGTGATTTGGGGCCGCGCGCACCCCGAAATGCGAGACTAGCGAGGAGAGCCGGTAGCGCTTGAGACCAGGCACGAGCGAGCGAGCGAGCTTCAAAGTGTCGAGCACCGGGTTCGGGAGCGGCGCAAGGCCGCTCGCCTCGCGCGCCGCGCTCACGAAAGAGCAGTCAAAATGGACGTTGTGCCCGACCAGGACACACCCCTCGGCGAAGTCCTCGAAGAGCGGCATGACCTCCGCGGCGTTCGGAGCGTCCGCGACCATGCGGTCGGTGATACCGGTGAGCCTCACGACGAACGGCTGTATGGGACGCCCCGGGTTGACGAGCGTGGCGAACTCGTCGACCAACTGTCCACGCACCACCTTGAGCGCCCCGATCTCGGTGATGGCGCCCTCCTTCGCCGACGAACCTGTGGTCTCGACGTCGAAGACGACGAACGGGGCATCCTCCAGGGAAAGAGCGGTCGCGTCGGCGATGCGAAGGTAGCCCGTCTCGTCCCAGAGAAAGCGAGGATCGTCCGCGACCAGGCCCTCGACACGGGCGCGGGCGTCGCCGTTGTGTAGTGGGGAGAAGAGCTCTCGGGCGACCTCCTCGGGCGTCACGGGTTCGCGGCCCTTGACGAAGCCGTAGAGGCTAGAGGACACGGACCTCCGCCCCAGTCGCAGCCTCGTGCCCGTTCTTCTCTGCCTCAGTCCTCGCCGCCTCGGCGATGGTGCGGGCCTGGGCCTCCGTAAGGCCGGGTATACCGACCAGGTTCTCGTACGTGTACTCCGAGTCGAGAAGGCCGCTCGCCAGGACGCGGGCCCTCGTCTTCGTGCCGACGCCGGTCAGCTTGCGGACGTGGAAGAGCTTGCCGCGCTGTATCCGCAGGGCGGCCACCCCGGCCAGCCTCTCGCCCTCGACGAGCACGCGCCACAGGACGTCGGCGAAGAGCGCGACCTGCTCCGGGTAGTAGACGCCCCGGCCCATGAGCGAGGGCGTCATCGGCAGGGGGCGCGACATATTCGCGTTGCGCACGGTGGTGTGTCCCGGCGGCTCGTTGGCGCCGAGGGGATCCGGGTCTCCCAGAGACCGGGCCCGGGCGGCATGCTCGAAGACCTGCTCCTCCAGGTCCCCTTCGAGGTCCAGCTCGGTGAAGATTGGCGCTCCTCTGAAGCGGTCGTTGCGGTTGGCGGCGTAGAGAAAGCGGCGGGGGCTCCGCTCGTTCCTGTAGAACTCGACCACGGCGTGCGCCCTCTTCTCCCCCAGACCGGGCAGGCGCGCGAGCGTTTTGGCGTCCTCCGCCTCTATCATCTCTCTCAGCTCGTCCGGGTCGACCGCTTCGGCGGCCTTGGCGGCCGCCCGCTTGTCCACGCCGCGCACCCGCTCCAGGATACCCTGCACGCTTTCGGGGTCGGCGCCGCGACGGAGGTGGTTGATCTTGCGTACCGCCGTGAACTCGTTGTGCTCCTCCCAGCACCACACGAACTCGCGCACCCGCTCCACAGCCGCCGCGTCCTGCGGGACGAACTCTATGGTCACACCGTCGCCTATGTACCGACCGTTCGCCCCCGGCAGGTGCTCGGCGGCGTCCTGTACCTGTACCTTCACCCTCGGCGAGTAGAAAGAAAAGTGGACGGGTACGCCCGCCGCGACCTCCTTCATGAGGCGACGGCGGAAGATATTGTCCTCAAGATCCGACTCAAACATCGAGATCAGATTCTAACATTTTGGCCGCTCTGAACCCCGGTTTTCGACCTCTCGACCTTGCTCGCTTCGCCCTTGGCCGGCAACCAAGCGATCCACCTCTCACCATCCGCGGCCTAACCGGCCGGCCGGCCGAGCAGCTTCTCTTCGCGCAGCACGATGGCCTCGACCGGCGCGCCCGCCCGCACTCCCTCGGACTCGGGGCCGATAAGCGCGAGGGCGTCGGCTTTGGTGAGGGAGCTGACGAGCCCCGAGCCCTGGGCGCCCACCGACTCGGCTCTCCAGCCTCCTTCCGCCCGGGTCAGGGTCACGCGCATCGCGTGCATCCTGCCGAACTTGTTCTCGACGTCCTCGTCGAAGTACACCTCGACGTGGGGACGCCGCGAATCCTCGCGGCCCATCATCCTCATGAGGGCGGGTCGGACGAAGAGCTCGAAGCAGACCATCGCGGAGACCGGGTTCCCGGGCAGGCCGAAGAAGCGGGCGTCGTTCCGGGTGCCGAAGAAGACCGGCTTGCCGGGCTTGAGCTTGATGCCCCAGAAGACCTGCTCGACGCCCAGGTTCAGAAGAGTACTCTTGACGAGGTCCTTCTCCCCAACCGAGACTCCGCCGCTCGTGACCACGACGTCCGCGCTCTCCAGGGCCTCCTCCGTCGCGTTGCGCAGGACGTCGGCATCGTCGGAGGCGGCGGCTACGCGGCGGGCCTCGGCACCAGCCTCGCGGGCCTGGGCGAGCAGGGCAAAAGAGTTGGAGTCGAAGATCTCGCCGGGCGATAGCTCGCGCGTCCCGGGCTCGACGAGTTCGGTGCCGGTGGAGAGGACGACGACCCTGGGGCGCCGGTACACCGGCAAGTCGCCGTAGCCTTGCGTCGCGGCGAGGGCTATCTCCGGGGCGCCTATCTCCGTCCCCGCGCGCAGCATGAGGTCCCCCTCACGCACGTCCTCGCCGGCCCCGCGCAGGTTGTTGCCCGGGCCAGCCGCCTTTCTAAGCTCGAACTCCTCGCCCCAGCCGGAGGTATTCTCGACCATCACGACCGCGTCGGCGCCTTCGGGGATCACACCGCCGGTGAAGATCTTGATCGCCTCCCCCTCCCCCACCTTTTTTTGGGCCGGTCGCCCCGCTGGGGCCTCGTCGACGACCTTGAAGGTTCGTCCGGCCTCGGCGTCCGCGCTCCTCACGGCGTACCCGTCCACCGCCGAGTTGTCGAACGGCGGCGAGTCGAACCTCGCCCGTACGTCCTCGGCGAGCGCGAGCCCCTGGGCGTCCATGAGCGGCACGCGCGCGACCGGCAGGCGGGGGACGTTCTCCAGCACCAGCCTCACGGCCTCGTGGTGATCTATGAGCTTCTCGAAGAGTTGCATTCCCTCTCCCCCGTTCTCTGTAAGACGAGTTGGTAGACGCCTCTAAGCTACCATACCCGCGCACTGAGATACGCACGGGAGGAGAGCCGGGAATGACCTTGTCAAACTTGGCCTTACTCGCCGAGGTGCCCGGCGTTGACCAGCGTCGCGAGCACGTCCGCTATAGCGCGCACGTCCAGGATCACCGGGAAAACCCCGTTCTCGACCACGTGGCTGACCGCGTGCGACCTGGTCGAAGCTCTTCTCTATGCGAAGCTCTTCTCTATGTTCGCCTACGTCCGCGACCCGGAGCTGCTCCCGGATGTCTATGCCCATCTCGTAGTTGTAGGGGCCGTAGTGCGCCGAGGCACGCCTGATGCCCTGCGGCCCGAAGCGAGGACCCGGACGGAAGCTCCTCCCGATGTCCAGCGGCGCCCCGAGATCGCTACGTCGTAGTTCCCGACCTCCCGCACGTCCTCCACGTATGGGAAGCCCATAAACGTGCTCATCCCCGCGGAGTGCGACAGCTCCGTCCGCACGAAGGTGGAGATGGTCCTGTCCCCGACGGACTCGGTGGCGGTCAGCCCGATCTCCAGAGACCGTTCGATCTCCGCGTCCGACCGGATCGAAGGGATGGCGGCCTCGCGCTCCCGGGCCTCGTGGCCCTTGAGACGCCTCAACGCTCTTCGTCCGGCGGTCCCGGCCTCCCCACGCGGAGGTGTACGTCTCCCAAATCGTGCTCCTCTCCGATAGCTACCCCTCCCCGGAGCAAGAAAGCTCGGGGAGCGAACATACCCATCTCCCGGTCACTCGTCGCTCCCGGTCGAGGCCCGCCCCCGCGAGCGGCGGGACCCTGGGGCTCCTGCCGTTTCAAGAGGCCGCTTCCATCCCTATCTTCGGCTCTCCGAGCGAGTATTTCTCGAGGAGAGAGCTAGATCTTACACGAAAGTACGAAGTTCCTTGGCGCCATCGATACGTCGGGAAGTGGCGGAGCCACGGGCCTCCGGGTTAGAGTTCTTGCCAGAAGTTCGGTCTCCGTGACGAGGAGGATTGCGTGAACGGAAAGGTAGCAGCGGTCTTGGGCGCCGGTCCGGGACTCGGAGCAGCGGTGGCGCGGCGCTTCGCCCGCGAGGGCTTCGCGGTAGGCTTGATGGCCCGCGGGGAAGAGAGCCTCGCGGCAGCGCGGGAGGAGGTCGAGGACTCAGGTGGAACGGCGCTTGCCGTCACCGCCGACGCGACGGACGCGGCGTCCGTCGCGTCGGCCTTCGACCGGGTGCAAGAGGAGCTCGGCGAACCGGAGGTTTTCGTCTACAACGCCGGCGCCTTCCAGATGGGGGGCATTCTCGAGCTCAGCCCGGAGCAATTCGATGACTGCTTCCGGGCGAACTGCTCGGGGGCCTTTTACGGGGCGCAGCAGGTCTTGCCGGCGATGGTAGAGAGAGGACGCGGCACGATCATCCTGACGGGGGCGACGGCCGCGCTGCGAGGCTCGGCCAGATTCGCGGCGCTCGCGACGGGCAAGTTCGGGCTCCGGGCGCTTGCGCAGTCGACGGCCCGCGAGTTCGGGCCGCAAGGGATTCACGTCGCCCACGTCATCATAGACGGCCAGATAAACACCCCGAGGCTGCGCGAAGACCAGCCCGACCGGGAGGAGAGCACCACCCTCTCCCCCGAAGCCATCGCCGAGACGTACTGGCAGCTACACGCCCAGGACCCGACAGCCTGGACCCTGGAGCTGGACCTGCGCCCCGCGCCAGAGAGCTTCTAGGAGAAGAAGCCGCCGGGGTATCATTTGTCCGGTAAGGAGATGTTCGAGCGGGGAAGGAGATTATGGCATCGTCAAACCTTGTTCGGTGGGGGGCTCTGGGAGCTTTGCTGGCGGGCGTGGCGTGGATAGCGTCGTTCGTCGTCGGTCTGGCAAGCCAAGGACAGGGCTCCGAATCCTTCGGCCTACCGTCCTTTTACCTGATCGAGGGTCTGACCGGACTCGCCCTGGCGGGCACGCTGGTGGGTTTGCTGGGGCTCCACGCCCGGCAGACGCAGAGCTACGGAGTGCTCGGATCGGCGGGCTTTCTCGCGGCGTTAGTAGGGACCGCCCTCGTGCTCGCGAACGTGTTGCTGATACGCACGGCCGAACGCAACCTCCTCGACCTGTTGCTGTTGCTGGGGCTTCTGGGCATGCTCCTCGGGTTCGTGCTCCTGGGCATCGCCACGCTGCGAGCGAGGGTATTGCCGCAGTGGGCCGGCGTGGCGCTCATCCTCGTCTTGCCCATCTCGGCCCTCCTGGGAGACTCCGGAGGCGGGCTGGTGCTCGGGGTCGTCTGGCTGGCGTTGGGCTACGTCCTCCTGGCGGCGAGAACTTTGGGCTCCAGGGGCTTGGGAGAGCCTTCGTAGGTGCTATCGGGGCAACTACAGCGACGGTGCTGATTATCCCAAGAGCCCGGTTACGGCCTCTTGCGCTCTCTCCAGTAGCCCTCCGGCGGTGTAGCTGATCCTGTCCCACAGGGAGGCTTCCTCGTAGCCCTCCTGGGCGACCAGCGGACTCTCCCCGACACGTTGACCGTCGACCAGTACCTCGACCTCGCCGAGCTCCTCGCCGGCGGCGGCCGAGGGGGGAAGCTCTTCTTCAGTGGTCACCCTCCGCTCCACCTCGGAGTCGGCGCCCACGACGCCGATCACGTCTTCGGCGGCGCCGAGCTCGACGGTCTCGTCCGGCCGGTACGGCAGCGGCAGCTCCTCATAAACCTCGCCCCCGCTCACCAGAGACTCCCGGTCGTAGTTCGTGAAGCCGTACTCCAGCAACGCCTCCGAGTCCCGGAAACGCTCATCGGAGTCTTCGGCGCCGATGACGACCGATATGTAGGACTCGTCGTTCGCCTCGGCGGAGGCGACGAGGTTGGCGCCCGCCTGGGGGGTGGTCCCGGTCTTGACGCCGGTCGCCGGCGGGTAGGTGCTCAAGAGCTGGTTGGTGTTGGAGAACTCGATCTCCCTGTTCTGGGTGCTGATCGTGGCGTCCGTAGTGTCCACTATCTCGGCGAACAGGGGGTCCTGGAGGGCCACTCGGGTCATCGCGGCGAGGTCCCGTGCGCTCGAGTAGTTCCCGTTCGTGTCCAGACCGGCGGGGGTCTCGAAGTTGGTGTCCTCGAGGCCCATCGCGGAAGCCTCGTCGTTCATCATCTCCACGAAGTTGCCCACACTCCCGCCGCCCACGTCCTCGGCCAGGGCGTAGGCCGCGTCCGTGCCCGAAGGGATCAACGTGGCCGCCAAAAGGTCCCGGACGGTCACGCGCTCGCCCAGGATCAGGCCGATGTTGCTGTAGGTGCTCCCCACGAAGGACTCGGCCTCCTCGGAGACCGTCACCTCCTCGTCGAGGTCGACCCCTTCTTCGAGGACCACGAGGGCCGTCATGATCTTGGTCACGGACCCTATCGGGAGCTGCTCGTCGGGGTTCTCCCCCGCCAGGTACAACCCGGATTCCGCGTCCACGAGCGCCCAGGCCTCGGCCTCTATCTGCGGAGGCCCCGACGCCTGCGCATCGGGCGTCGCTTCGGGAGGAGGCCCGGAAGCTCCCGACTCGGGCGCAGCTTCCTGGGCCCCGGCCGGATCCAGGCTCGCGCCACCGGATACCACCAGCAGCAGCGCAAGCGAGAGCAGCGCCACCCCAATCTTTATGCTGTTGATTCTTGCGAGACCAAATCCTCGTCTCATCGACCTCTTTCCTCTCGTGCCGGGGCATACCCGGGCCGGCCACGCGCGGATAGTACACAAGAACGTCGTGCTCGAACAGGCCGCATGGTACCACCCGCTCGTTCGCCTTCCAGAGAGCACCTCCCGGCGCTCTCCATACCGCTTCAAAGCATTAACCTTATCTTAAGGTTTATTCACATCTCGGATTTTCTTTCGACGCTATGTAGAATTCGACCATGCCACTTATGGACAAGCAGCGGCGGGAGATAGATACCCGGCGGCCGAGCTACGCCACATTCAGGAAAAGGCGACGTATAGGTTTGCTCGTCCTCGTGCTCCTGGCGGCGTTGTTCGTGGTCGGCATTGGGTCATACTTCTTCTCGGGCACCACCACGGAGGAGGTTAGCGAGGCGCCGCCGGAGGAGGTCGAGACGCCGGCCGAGGAGGAGGCGGCGCAAGAAGAGTCGGCCGCCGAGAAGAAGGCCGCCGAAGAGCGGGCCGCCGCGGAAGAAGAGGAGAGGAAGGCGGCCGTGGTTCCGGACGACCCGACGCTCTTCCTGACGGTCCCCAGGCTGGGCATATACGGCCACACGGTGAGGAACGACGATTCGGAGGCCGCGCTGGATCTGGGCGCCATCAAGGTTCCGAAGTCGAGCTTCCCCTGGCAGAAGGAGGACACCAACACCTACATCGCGTGCCACAGGATCGGCTGGCCCGGCACCGAAAGCTACAACCAATGCCTCAACCTCCCCGCGATGCAGATGGGAGATGAGATCTTCCTCCAGGACACGCTTGGCAGGGTCTACCAGTACCGGATCAGCGAACTGCGTGCCGTCAAGCCCAACGACAGCTGGATTACTAAGCCGGTCGCGGGAAAGGACGTGGTCTCGCTCCAGACCTGCACCGAGACCCTCGAGGACTGGTGGACCCTAGGCCCGGGCCTTTTTGGAGGAGGACCCGAGTCGGGCCGCTTCGTAGCTCAGGCCGAGCGGGTCTAAGCTCGCTCTCTTTTTCCCTGAGCGGGGCCCCGCTCGCTAACTCAGAACGCGATACCCAGTAAGTGGAGTACCAGGATGATCAGCCACCCGACCACCCCGCCGAGGGCGCAGATGATTATCGTGAGCAGGTTGATGGGCAGATCGTCCGCGAGTAAGAGATTCGTCAAGAAGAGCAGGACCACCCCGACGATCCCGTTGATGACGAGCCCCGACAACGAACCCTGTCGTCCCAGCAGGACCAGGACCACCAGCACCACCAACACGATGAGTATTATCAGCTCCACGAGACTCCATCCTTCCTTGTGCGCCTCGTCTCTGTACGAAGCGCGCAAAAAGTACCAGGGGCCCTGGTCCCTTAGCCAGAGGCCCAGCCTACCACACCGCTACCCGAAGAGGTTCTCGAACCGGCCCTTCTCCTCTCCTCGCACCTTCCTCTTTCTCGGCTACTACGCATAGGACGAGAGAGAAACCGGTAACGTTACGCTGCGGACCGGTCCGATCCCTGGACCATCTCCGCCGTTCGGCGGTAGAAAGGGTGTTCAGGGGCTCTCCTCTTCGGAGTTGATTCCCTCGTCTTCGAGCACGATCTCCTCGTCGGTCGGTAACTCTTCGGGTGGACCGATTTGCGGGAACCAGTCGGCGTTCGCCGCGCCGAACTCCGCGAAGGTTCTGCTCTCGACGATAACCTCATCGTCGGCCAAAATCTCCACGTTCAGTTCGCCCGTGCCGGATTGTGTCTTCTGGAACCCGGCCGTCACGCCGTCCGCGACCCCCTCCTCGACCTCGACCTGGTATTCCGTGGGCTCTGCTCCTATGGTGTCGTCCACGGTCTGCAGCTCCCCTTCGATGCTCCCGTAGGTCCCCGAGTAAGCGGTGCCCTCCGCGCCGGAGACCCTCACCACCACCTCGCCCGCCTCTTCGGGGCTCGCCGGTACGTTTTCGGGTGCTTCGCCGTTCTCCCCAGCGCCGCTGCAGCCCGCCACGAGCACCCCGATGACGAGCACCAGGCCCAGCCGCACCCCGAGCATGGCGAAACTTCCGCGCCCTACCAACATCCTGAAACCCATGCCTGTCCCTTTCTCTCCGGCCTCTGGCGGCTATATAGGCTACCAAAAGTCGGAGTTGGGAAGGATACCCGCCCGACGAGGGCGGGTGCGCAGGCCGAACGGCTGAAAGCTCTCCAAAAGTTCCTGGCATCCTTAACCCTTATACGGCGGCGAGGAGGATGGATGGGCCTCTGACGCTCCGGTCGCCTTACGCCCGGCCCTTCTTCATCTCCCCCAGCAGCCGTCGCCCCAGCCCCTCGGCGAACACCGGGGTTAGTTCGATCCGGAGGCCTTCCGGTATCGGCTCGTCGACGGGCGGTGGGTCTACCAGCACGTACGGGACGCCGGAGCCGTCGAGCATCTCGACTAGCTCGTACCCAACGAACTCGTTCACCCTATCGGACAATGTCTCGTCCGGTCCACCGGAGGTAGACCGTCCCCGGTGCTTGTCTGCGGCACGTGGGTAATACTCGCCCGGCGCCAACCTCTCCATGCCCCGCGACTCGGCCTCGGCCCGCTCCCGGGAGGTGAAGACTTCCAGCGCCATAGCGGTGTCTTCTCCCACCGGAACTTCGCAGCAGACGAAGTCCTCTACCCACCGCTCGCCGGTCGCGGGACCACGACGCCCTCGTCTCACCAACCAGTACCGCTCTTGCCATCCGTCCATCGGCCCCCTCCTGGAACTTCTCGGATAGTGCCAATAGTATAGTGATTGCGATCCCGCCCGTTTCCGCCTCGCCTCGGGGCAAGCGCCAGCAGATCGGGGACATGTAAGCCTTTCTCGCCTGGCACACGACCTGCACGTTTGTAGTTGGGCTCCTCCATAAGCCTCGTTCATCGGATAAGCCCGCGTCAACTCCCGGACAGTGGAAGCAGCGAACATGCTCGACAAGACGACCGAAGCCGGAGCTCGCGCGGAGAGGTAGCTGTGGGAGGAGAGCACTTGGCTTACGACGATGCGCGCCGTCGGCCAGCCCCTCCGGTACGCTTCAGAGAACGTTATGGCGAGGGTCAGCGAGACAAGGACACTCTAACACCCCTTCCTCACAACGAGCGTAAGGATAGGCACGATCCTCGTCTCACCGCATCTTCGACAACCTTAGTGCTCATGGACAGATGCCCTCGACACGCCAGAGCAGGGGAGGGCTTAGCGCTTACCATCTTAGATCATCACACGAGCTGTCCCACCAGCAGTTGCGCTGCGAGCCCTATAGCTAGGGTGAACACCAGGGCGATACTCCAAACCACCACGACCGGCTGCGCAGGAGCCGCCATCACCTTGGGTTGTTGGTACATCGGCACCACGATCCGCAGGTACACGGCCAGCGAGAGAACGCTGTTCAGGATCGCAACCACCGCGAGCCACACGAAGCCGGCGTCGATCGCGGCACCGAACAAAAGGAACTTGCCTACGAAGCCCGCGAGCGGGGCACACCGACGAGTGAGATCAAGAAGATCACCATCGCCCCTCCGGTCCACGGGGCCGACCGGCCCAAGCCGGTGAAGTCTCTCAGGTTTCGTCCCGTGCGAGCAACTACAGCGAACGCCCCGAGGTTCATCGCCGCGTAGGCGGCGGCGAAGACGACGAGCGAGAGGAGGGCGAGATCGCTTTGCCCAACGGCTACGACACCGAGCAGGAAGTAGCCCGACTGCGCGATGGAGGAGTAGGCGAGCAGCCGTACCACGTTGTCTTGCACTAGCGCCGCGAGATTACCGTAGGTCATAGAGAGGACGGCCAGGGCCGCGGCGACGAGTGGCCAATCGATGCCGGTGGGCAGGTCGCGCACCACCTGAGCTAGCCCGAAGATCGCGCCGACCTTCGGCACGACCGAGAGATAGGCGGCCACGGAGATGGGTGCTCCGTCGTAGGCGTCTGGGGCCCAAAAGTGGAAGGGCGCCACCGCGGCCTTGTACCCGAGGCCGACGAGCACCGCGACAAGCCCCGCAGCAGCCGCAAGCGAGGCGCCTTCGAGCCGCGAGAGCTCGGAGAGCAGCGTCGAACCGGTGGCACCGTACCAGTAGGTCAGCCCGAAAATCATGATGGCGCTGGTGACGGAGCCGAAGACGAGGAACTTCATCGCGCCTTCGGTGGCGCGGTCGTCGCGGGGGTAGGCGGCAAGCGCGAAGGATCCCAGGCTGGAGAGAAGCACGCCGAGGACGACGAACATCACGTCGCCGGCGCCCGCGAGCGCGACGGCCCCCAAGGTGGTGAACGAGAAGAGGGCGTAGACGGTGCCCTCGCGATCGGTATCTCTGGCTTCGGGGTACGCGAGCACCGCGGAGAGTGCGGTCGTGGGCGCGAGCGTGAGCGTGGCCCAGAGGCTCAAGGAGTCGATGCGATAGGTGTCCATGAAAACGGTCGTCTCAGTGCCCAGCAGCGGAACCGCGAGGGCGGTGGCCACGAGGAGCCCGATCACGGTGAACGGCAGCGCCACGCGGGGCAGGCGCAGCATCTCCAACACCAACGCGCCGACGGCGGTGAGCACGACGGCGAGTTGCGGGGCGAGCAGCGCAAGGTCGCGGCCCATCTGCATCTCCGTGCCGCCGCCCATGCCCTGCATGTCCTGCATGCCCTGCAGCAACGCCATCACGGCAGCGCCTCGGTGGTCGCGTGGATTACGTTGAGGAGCAGAAACGGCGCCACCCCGATCAGAACTGTCAAGAGGAGGAGCGGCGCTGCAGCCAGGACTTCCCGGCCGTTGAGGTCCTTTATTCCGGCCCACTCAGCTCGCGGCTCGCCGAGGAAGACCATCTGTATAGCACGCAGGTACAGCCCGGCGGTCACCACTATCCCGAGGACCGCGATCACGGCGGCGGGGTAGACGTAGAAGGTGCCGAGGAAGATTTGAAACTCCGCCGGGAAGTGCGCCAGTCCCGGCAACCCGAGCGAGGCGAAGGCTGCCAGGATGAAAGCCCACCCGAGCCCGGGTACGATCCGGAGCAGGCCGCCGAACTTACCCATCTCGCGGGTGTGCGCCCGCTCCTGGAGCATCCCGACCAGGAGGAATAGAGCGCCGGTAACGACCCCGTGGCTCACCATCTGCAAGGTCGCCCCGTCGAGCGCCAGCGCCCGGGCCGCCGGATCGGACGCCGCGGCGGCCACGGCCACCCCGAGCACCACGTAGCCCATGTGGTTGACGCTGGTGTAGGCGACGAGACGCTTGAGGTCCCTCTGCCCCAAAGCCACGAAGGCCCCGTAGAGTGCGCTGAACACCCCCAAGACGACCACCACCGGGGCCAGGGCGCGGAAGGCATCCGGGGTCATCTGGAGGGCGAAGCGTACCAGGCCGTAGGTCCCGAGCTTCAGGAGGACGCCGGCCAGGATCACGCTACCCGCGGTCGGCGCCTCGACATGCGCCGCAGGGAGCCACGTGTGGACCGGGAAGACCGGGGTCTTCACGAAAAAGGTGACGAGCATGGCGATCAGGGCTAGCGTAGCCGCGAGGCCCGCGAGGGGTGGGTTGGCGATCAGCTCGCGCATGTCGAAGGTGTTGGGGTCGCTGCCGAGGTAGAGGGCCAAGATCGCCAAGAGCAGCGGCAGGCTTCCCAGGAAGGTGTAGAGGAAGAAGGTGAGGGCGGCCCGTTGGCGGTCCTCGTAGCCCCAGCCGGCGATTATGAAGTACATGCCGACGAGCGTTACCTCGAAGAAGACGTAGAAAAGGACCGCGTCGAGAGCGACGAAGACGCCGATGGAGGCGGTCTCCAGAAGGAGGAAGAGAGCCACGTAGGAGCGTGTCCGCTCGGTTATGTGCGTCGAGAACAGGAGCGAGACGAAGAAAAGCACCGCCGTCATGAGGACAAGCGGCAGGCTGACGCCGTCCACGCCGACCCGGTAGGCGGCGTTCAAGGACGGCATCCAGGCTACCTCCTCGACCTGAGAGAACCCCTCCCCAGCTGTCCCGCGCGTCCACACGAGAAGAGACCCGAGCAGGGTGAGCCCGGAGGCGACGATGCCGACCGCGTGGGCGAGGCGAGGCGGGGAGCCGCGCATGAGCACCAGGAGCACCGCACCGAAGAGCGGGAGGAAGAGCGTTACGGAAACAAGTGGGAACATCACGAGTACCTCTCTCTAAAAACCTATGGAACCGACGATCAGCAATGCAAAAACCAAGGCGCCTCCGACGGCAGCGAGCAGGAGCTCCTTGTGGACGAGGCCCGTCTGCAGCGTCCTCGCCCTGTTCCCGAGCCTGCGAGCGCCCCGCACGAGCGCGACGATGAGGCCGTCTATCCCCTTCTCGTCGGTCGCACGGGAAGCGTTCGCCACCGCGAGCGCCGTCGAGCCGACGGCGAGCACGCCAACGTGAATGCCCCGGTCAAGGGCATCGAGGACACGCGCAAAGGCGAGCGCCGGACGAACCACGAGCCCGTCGAAACCGCCACCGACGCGGAACCCCGTACCGGCAAGCCCGGAGAGGGGTCCGAGCAGGCGGTCGGCAGGGAACGCCCAACCGACGGCCAACCCGATTAGCGCCGCGACGAGGCCGAGGGCGGCGACCAGCAGGGTTTCTCCCGGCGGCTCGATCCCAAGCAGGTCGGCGACGGGCGGCAGGGCGAGGCCGAGCACGGCGGCCAAGACCGTGAGGACGGTAAGGCCCGCGCCCATCCAACGAGTCCCGGAGACCGGCTCACTCTCTCCTTCGCCGTGCCACAGGAGCCGCAAGGTCCGGGCGACGTAGAGGCCGGTGAGCAGGCTCCCGGCGAGGGCGAGCGGAGCGAGGATCGGGGCGTAGGACGAGGAGAAAGAGGCCGCCAGGATCGCATCCTTCGACCAGAAGCCGCTCAACGGCGGGACGCCGGCTAGAGCGAGGCCCGCGACGACGAACCCGAAGAAGGTGAGACGGCGCGCGCGGCCTACTCCTTCGAGGTCGGCGAGCCGCGTGG
>JAIVIG010000142.1 GCA_020200675.1 Actinomycetota bacterium | reverse complement strand
AGAAGTAATCTTCTCGGAAACCCGTATCCAGCCGGTCGCATCCTTATGCGTTAGGACTAGCTATAAGGCTCTCCCCCGATCCGATAGGCATAGGACGCCTACACAACATCTTGTGTGTCTGCATAAATATCCAGTGTTCTCACTGTACCCGGCGTAGCAAGTGTTCTACGCTGACGAGCCATATGGACGCCGATGGTACGACCGTACGTATGACCGTAGCGCAGTCGGCACAAGCACTGGGCATCTCTGCAGAAGCCGTGCGCCAGCGCGTGCGTCGAAGAACGCTTCCAACTGAGAAAAGCGCGGATGGCGGTGTGTTTGTGCTCCTCGACGCCAACCGCAACGCCGAACGTACGCGTACGGACACCGATGGTACGGACGAGGGTACGACCGACAAAGCCTTGCTAGCAGCACACTTAGATCACGCCTTAGACGAGATCAGGTTTCTCCGAGAAGAGTTGGTCACCCGCAACGAGGAGCTTAGGCGCAAGGATCACATCATCGCCGCTCTTACCGAACGCATCCCTGAACTAGAAGCACCGCGAGAGTCCTCCACAGAGCCGCCAGAACGCCCCGAGACGGCTTCCCCGGAGATGGAAGGGGTAGAGACACCTTTGGCGCAGGAGAAGCCCGTTTCGTGGTGGCGGCGGTTGTTCGGGCCGTGACGGAGCCGGAGGCCGGGCGCTCCCCTAACACGTCTTACTCCTACCCGCTGCCGGCAGACGCCAACCTCGCACGCCTCCAGGGGGACCTATCGCTGCCCACACAGGCACACCCCGTCACCGAAGTGAGTATCAGCAGGTAGAAGTGAAGGGGGTAGCGTGCCATAATCGCGGGGGAGTCGCGGGGAGCGTCTTATTGGAGGAGGGATGGCAAGGCTAAGAAGAAGAAGAAGAAGAGTAGAGAGCAGACTGGCGCGCCTACGGTGCCGTGTGTGTGGGCAACGGTTCGTCGGACGGGCGTGGTTCGAGGGGGTGACGCGTGCATGGATACCGCGCAGAGGGGGCGCAAGGGGTATCAGATGCCCTCGGTGCGGATCTCGGCTGATCAGGGTCGTGGGACTGCGACCACCACATTGGGGGCGATATTGGGATTGGGACCGATACTAGGACTGAGATCACCCTAACCCTGTCCACGACAGCCCGGAGGAAGTCCCTGACTCGGCAGGCAGCGGGGGTTAGAAGGGATAACTCCAATCTATGGGCAGGTCCTGCCGTATGTCCTGTCGGTCGTCTTCTGTGGTGCGGCCGTAGAACGGGGTAGCCGCCCCCTCGACGCTCGGGAGAGGCCAACCTCGTACGCCTGGCGGCCCTGCTATGATGCTTCGCCAGGGCTCCGGGATATGCTCTTCCGCCGGATCCCTTTCTACTCCCTGCTACCCATCCTGATCTTCGTCAAAGACCTGTTCTTCGTCGGGGAGCTGGATGGCTTGTACATTGCTCCAGGGATAGAAGACATGTCCAGGCTCGCGTCCTTGCTCAGCGCCGTAGTGCAAGACTAAGCCCCTGTCACTTACCTCCCTCAGCTCGCCGCTCACCCGCGCGCCGCTCGCGCCTACCCCTACCACCACATCCCGCCCGATCCACGTCTCCGGGGCTGATTGCCCGCCTGCTCGCTTCTTCGCCATGCGACCTCCCTTCCACGCCTGTAAGTAGTACCTGTAAGCTTACGTCGAGAGGAGGCCCTATGCAGATGATGCACTGGTACAACCCCACCACCAGAGCCGATGAGGACGTCCCGCCCCCCATGTCGGACGCACAGGCCATAGAGATGCTAAGCGGGCATCCGGACTCTGATAGGTTCATTGAGGAGTACAGGAGGTTGCGCGCAATACAGCTAGCCCCTGTGGAGGCCCTGATCTCCACGGGAGAGACGTTCTATTGGGAGCACCGCAGAGGGCAGCCACCGGGGTAAAGAGAGGACCTTAGATAAGGTCTCGCACGCCTCTAGCAACCTCTGAGAGGCCGCATAGCCCCGCCCCGGTGGGGCCTGGAGCTATAGGGGTGGGGGAGAGCCGGATAACGCGCTCGGAGATCGACGGAGGAGCGGTATGGTCTGCGGTAGCGCGCCGCGGCGACAGCCTCAATGAAGCGTTCTACGTGGTAGTAGACACGCCCGAAGAAGAGCTTCGCGACGAGAGCCGCCGGCGCATCCTGTCCGTGCTTGCGGATCTCCGCGATCAGGCATGGCATGAAGCCGCCAGCGTCAAGGAGAGGTTCGGCCTTCCGTCGAGTTGATTCGTCTACCACCGGGCCGGGGCTATCATGGGTCCCGGCCCCTCTCCATACGCGCCTTACAAGGAGCCCTGCACGGCCTGCAGAACGTCCTGAGGGCCGGAGAATTGCTCCATGGCCGCGTTCCTTATCTGATCGACGAGGGTTTGGGGAGCGCCGTTGCTCTCGGCCTCGGAAGCCACCTCCTCCTTGCCGGCCGGAAAACTGATGTCTCCGAGATACTGCTGCACATCGCCCCTGCCCAAAGAGTTTAGATCCACGGTTCCTCCCGGTAGTGGTTACTGCCTCAGCTGTCAGCTGCTAAAGCACCGGGCCCTGGACTACCCGTAGGGAGGCGCGAACAAACCCAAGCCTGAATTTGCCTTGCGTCGTCGAGGTAGCCAGCATCATCGGGAGTAGCTTACGGTTCTGGCCTCGGCTCCGGGGGCATCCCCTCTGGAGGCGGCATCCCCTCTGGAGGCGGCATCTCTTCTGTCAGGACATCGGTTTCTGGCGGCACCTCTTCGAGCGGCACCTCTTCGAGCAGTATATCGGCTTCGGGTTCGCTCGAACCCCTGCCCGGCGCCGCACCGGCTTTCCCTATGCTCAAGATGGATCCAACGCTACCTATGCTCAGTATGGAGCCCGCACTTCCTATACTGAGGATCGAACCGATGCTGCCAATGCTCAGTATGGAGGCCGTACTACCGATACTGGCGAGGCTGACGAAGCTCAGGACGCTGTCATGGCTAAGAGCGCTCAAGATGCTCCGATGGCTCTTGAAGCTGAGCCATTCCGAAACATCGTCGCCGTGCGAGGCAACCGGTAGCGCGCCAGAGCGCTTCAGGCGTGAAGCTGCGTACCTCTTGCCCAAGACTTTCGCGCCTTTCATCGCACCCTTCATCTTCTGGTCCACTTCCGTACCCCACTTCCTGTCCGTTTTGACGCCGTGATCTTTTATTCCACCCCCGTGCCAAGCTAAACTGTCGCAGTCTCCGATATTGGTGATAGAGAGGCGCAGGCACGTGTCGAGGAGTAGCGTAACCGCTTCGCAAAAAGGGGCCGGGGCTCCTTACCTTGGGGCTCCGGCCCTTCTCTATGCGGCTACCTCCAGTAGCGCAACAACCCCCGGGGATCGACGGGCTTCGAATCCCGATAGGTACGGTTAATCCCAGATTCGCCGGCACGGTGCGAACCGTGGAAGGTTTAAGAATACCCTGTAAATATGGGGTTGTGGGGGTAGCGGTGTGGCTCCTACACGCTGGGCGCCGGTCGCGGGTGTGGACGATCGTCCACGTTGTAGAGGTAGCGTTGTAGAGGTAGCTCCCTCTTTGGCTCTCAGCCGGTCCTAATGGGCCATGACCGCCCGGACGCACCCCGCCTGCAGTACGTGCCGATAATACATCTCGGCAACGTCCCTCTCCCCCGGTCCTATAGGTCTATGCGACCGGGGCCGAGCCGAATCAACAACCCCTTGATACTTTGTCGCAACGCCGCTTGCTACGGGCTGTGAGTGACTATCGGGCGTGGAAAGATACCGCTTGCCTCAAAGCCCTGCAAAGGAGCAGGATCGAATGGGTGATAAAGCTCATTCTCGGAAACCTAGCCTCCGGCAGTGCCAAGTCTGAAAGAACAAGGGCTTATGTGGGTATAGATGTCCTTTAAGGGCGCGAAGCCAGACTACGGGGAGGTGCAAGTGGTATGAGTGAACTACAGATGGGCCTCATTATCGTAGGAATGCTCGGGTTGTTGGTAGTCATCCTGTTCGTCCATCATATTTACGCTCCACTCTTCTCTTACGCGTTTAAGAGAGGATCACTACCCTGTGTGACAAGCTCTTAC
>JAIVIG010000004.1 GCA_020200675.1 Actinomycetota bacterium | reverse complement strand
AGGTAGTGTTCGGCCATAGAGCGGGCGACGCCGTCGGGGACGGAGAGGACGGCGTTCGGGCCGACGCCGGCTGGGTGGCCGTCCTGGATGCCGCGGAGCTGGTGGACAATCTCGGCCGGTTGGGCGCCGTGGGTCATGGCCAGCGAGATCATCCGCCCCAGCGCGTCCGAGAAGGCCGCCGCCGTGCCGCCGGGCTTGCCGAGGATGATGAAGCACTCGCGCGGGCCGAACTCGTCGTCGTTCATCGTGACGTACATTGGGCCGTGGCCGGTCTGCATCTTCTTCGTCACCCCGGAGAGCGTGCGCGGACGGCCGTTGCGCGCCTCGGCCAGGGAGACGTGCTTGATAACCTCGACCTCGCCGGGGTTGGGCGGCAGCGTCTGCGGGGCCTGGGTGGTGCTCCCCCCGGTCTTGCCCGTGCTTAGGACCTGGGCGTCGCGCGAGCCGTCGCGGTAGACTGCTATGCCCTTGCAGCCAAGGGAGTAGGCCTGCCGGTAGGCGTCCTCTACGTCCTTCTCCGTGGCTTCGTTCGGGAGGTTGATGGTCTTGGAGATACCCATCGAGGTGTGCTTCTGGAAGGCAGCCTGCATACGGACGTGCCACTCGCTGGAGATGTCGTGCGAGGTGACCCACACGCTCCGGACGTCCTCCGGGACCTCGGGGATGTCGCGGACACTGCCGTGTTCGGCGACCTTTTTCATCAGGTCCTCGGAGTAGAAGCCGCGCGCGCGGGCGAGCTTCACGAACTCGGGGTTCACGTCGGGGAGTTCCATGTCCGCCTGGCGGCGCATGAATGCCACGGCGAAGAGCGGTTCGATCCCGCCGGAGCAGCCCGCGATTATGGAGATCGTACCCGTCGGGGCTATGGTGGTGACGGTCGCGTTGCGCACCCGATCCCCGCGGGCCTCGTGCCGCGAGCCTTCGTAGTGGGGCATCACGCCGCGCTCTTCGGCGAGAGAGCGGCTCGCTTCCCACGCCTCGTCGTCGACGAACTTCATCACCTTCTCGGCGAACGCCAGCCCCTCTTCAGAGTCGTAGGTGACGCCGAGCTTTATGAGCAGGTCGGCGAAGCCCATAACCCCGAGCCCGATGCGGCGGTTGCCGCGGCTCATCTCGTCTATCTCCGGTAGGGGGTAGCTGTTCATCTCGATGACGTTGTCGAGAAAGCGGACCGTCGTGTGGATCGTCTCGCGCAGGTCGTCCCAGTCGACCGAGCCCTCGCCCGGCTCGTCGCCCGGCACGAAGAAGCGCTCCAGGTTGATCGAGCCGAGGTTGCACGAGTCGTAGGGCGGCAGGTGCGCCTCCGAGCACGGGTTCGTCGACTCTATCGGGAACTGCGGCGTCGGGTTGTCGCCGTTGATCTTGTCTATGAACACCACGCCCGGCTCGCCGTTCAGCCAAGCTCCCTCGACTATCTTCGAGAAGAGGTCGCGGGCCCGAATCGTCTCGACCACCTCGCCGTCACGCGGGTTGACCAGGTTGAAGTCCCCGTCCCTCTCGACGGCCTCCATAAAGGCGTCGGTGATCGCGACGGAGATGTTGAAGTTGTTGATCTGGTCGTTGTCCCTCTTGCAGGTGATGAACTCCTCGATGTCCGGGTGGTCCACCCGCAAGATGCCCATGTTCGCCCCACGCCGGGTGCCGCCCTGCTTGATCTTGTCGGTCGAGGCGTCGTAGATGGCCATGAACGAGACCGGCCCGCTCGATACCCCCATCGTGCTCTTCACGAGGTCATTCTTCGGCCGCAGGCGCGAGAACCCGAAGCCGGTCCCGCCCCCGCTCTTGTGGATGACCGCCTGGTGCTTGAGGGTGTCGTAGATGCCGTCTATGGAGTCCTCGACGGGCAGGACGAAACACGCCGATAGCTGTTGGAGCTCCCTCCCGGCGTTCATCAGGGTCGGCGAGTTCGGCATGAACTTCCGCGAGAGCATGAGCCGCAGGAACCTATCCTTCGACTCCTCGTAGAGGTTCTGCGCCTCCTCGCCCTCCTTAAAGCAGAGCTCGCCCTCGGCGATGTTCGACGCCACGCGCCGGAACATCTCGATAGGCTCCTCGATAGGCTCGCCGCTCTCGTCCTTCTTCAGGTAGCGCTTCTTGAGAACCGCGATCGCGTTCTCCGAAAGCTCCGCCGTGGTGTACCTGTCTCGTCCGGTCTCCATACCTCGAGTGTTCCTCCCTGTGTTCTCCCGTAATTCTACCGACCAAACGCCGGTTACCAACCAGATGTATTAGCCCCGAGCGGTCTCCCCACCGGCTCGTGCCCCCCAACAAAACGTAAGCGCTCCCGGCTGCCCGGGCGAGCTACCTGCCCGAGCCCGCGAGCCTCACGAGTTCGGAGCGGAACTGGTCCACGTCCGTGTACTGTCTGTACACCGAGGCGAACCTGAGGTAAGCGACCATGTCCAGCTTCCTCAGCCGCAACAGAGCCATGTCCCCGAGACGCCGCGAGGTCACCTCGTGCCGCCGCCGATCCCGGAGCTCTGCCTCGATCTCATCTACTACGAGCTCGATCTCCTCCTCCGCAACCCGCCGCTTGGCGCAAGCCTTCATCAACCCCGAGTGCAGCTTGGCCCGGTCGAACGGCTCCCGCGTGCCGTCCTTCTTCAAGACCATCAGCCGCAAAGGCTCCCGGCGCTCGTACGTAGTGAACCGCTTGCTGCACGAAAGACACTCCCGCCGCCGCCGGATGGCGTCCTTCCCCTCCGAAAGGCGGCTGTCGATCACCCTCGTATCCTCGTAATCACAGTAGGGACACTGCACCTCGTAACCCCCATCACGTCAACACCACATCTGGTACCGGGGTAACCTAACACACCAGATTTTCTTATCGCAATACCAGCTACATTAACCTTAACAAGAGGTTAACATAACCCTTACGCCTCGCGAAGCCCATTTCTATGCGGAATGAGCTCCTGCAACCCCTTCGACAAAGTTTTTCAAAAAATTTTTCACGACCCCCGTTAAAAGGCGAATTTCCAGCAAATCGCGTACCTTTATCTTGAGGTCTAGTCACAACCTTCTACTGTTGCTTTATACTAAACATAGAATGCTCTACTGCTTATACCTAAAGTTGAAGTTTACTATACAGCACCTCTTTAGGCCCCCTCGTGAGGAGGTTTGGGAGGGTTCTGTCGCTGGTTGCGGCGCCGTTCAAAGAAAGCGCGGAGGAGTGCCGCCGATTCTGGTTGTAGGACTCCGATGGTGTAGGGGTAGGTGTGGTTGAGGCGGGTGTCTGTCGGGAGGTCGTAGAGGGTACCGGCGGCGCCGGCCTTGGGATCGGGGGCGGCGTAGACGAGGCGGCTTACGCGAGCGGCGTGGAGAGCGCCGGCGCACATCGGGCAGGGTTCGAGGGTAGCGTAGAGGGTGCAACCGGTGAGGCGCCAGGTACCGAGCTTGTGGGCGGCGCGGCGGAGGGCGAGGAGTTCGGCGTGGGCGGTCGGGTCTTTCGTCGTCTCGCGTTCGTTGTGGGCGACCGCCAGGATCTCCTCTCCCCTGGCAACCACGGCGCCGACGGGGACCTCTCCGAGCTCGGCGGCTCGCGCGGCCTCTTCGAGGGCGCGGCGCATCATCGCCAGATCCGTCGCCGGATCCGCCGCGGTTTCGGAACCCGGTCCGTTACCCCGCGTATTATTGGGCTCTTCTCGCCCGCCGGATTTCGGTTCTTCGGACACGATGACGATGATAATAACGCGGCACGGTATAGCCAGCGTGCCGTTCTGGCGCCCACGCCATATTGCCGGACGTGTAGAGATCTTCTTCTTGCCCTTTGTAGGATGCTCGCTTCCGCAACACCATCCCCGCTGACCCGGAGCTCTAGCAGAGAAGCCGAAGGAGACGCGCCGTCCAGGTTGAGGGTTATCTACCCGCGACTTACGTCCCATCCCTCCTTCGGGACGAGCTCTCCCTCGATGCGCTCCCGGATTTCGTCGCGCACCCTGCGGAACATTCAGGCGTTCCTCCTCCGTGCCAGCGGCTTGAGAAGGGTCCTCGAAGGACCAGTACAAGCGATTCTTCGCACTAGGAAAGATTGGGCAGGCCTCGTTAGCGGCGTCGCAGACGGTGATCACGTACTCGAACGGCTCCCCGAGGTAGCGTTCGAGAGTCTTCGACTCTTGCCCGGAGACGTCCGTCCCGATCTCGGCCATCGCGGCAATCGCCTCCGGCTTGACGGAAGTGGCCTCCGTTCCTGCGCTGTAGACCTCGAACCTATCCCCGGCGAGATGACGCAGCAACCCCTCGGCCATCTGCGAACGCGCCGAGTTGTGGGTGCACAGGAACAGTACCCTGGGCTTGATCACGGTGCTCGCCTCTTGATCTGTGAAAGATTATGCCAAACTCACCGAGCCGATCTCGCTTTCGAGCACGCCCGAAGCGCTCGTGGGACCGGCTAAGCTCGGTTCTGAGGTAGCGAAGGCGTTGCAGCTCCCGGCCTCGCGTCGAGCCGCCGTCAGGCGCTCCTGACGCTCGCGTTCTTGCTCTTCCTTCAGTTTCTGTATCTCCTCTTCCGGGTGCTCCAGCCAGTGAAGGATCTTCGTCTCTATCTGGTCCCGAACCTCGCGGAACTTCTCCAGCCGCTCCTCTTCGGGCACTCCGGCGCCGCGCGGGTCGTCGAAGAGCCAGGTCAGTTTGAGGCCCACGCCGGGGAAGACCGTGGGACATTCCTTCTCCGCCCTGGCGCATACCGTTATCAGGTAGCCGAAGTGCATCTTCCCCATGTACTCTCGCATCCCTTTGGGGTACTGGTCCTTTATGTCGATGCCGGCCTCTTCCATCACCCTCACGGTGTAGGGGTGTATCTCCTCAGCGACCGAACAGCCCACGCTGTATGCCTCGAAGCGGTCCTCACCATGCTCCCTCAAGAACGCCTCGGCCATCTGGCTGCGTGCGGAGTTCTGCGTACACAGGAACAGCACCCTCATCTTCGCCATTTCGTCTACCTACTCCTTTCCCTTATACGTTACGGGATCTCTACCGGCTTTGGAGTCCCGCCTGCGTAGAGTTGGTCCGCGAACTCGTCGGGCAACTCGCTCTGTACGATGCCTTCCGTCGCGCGCTCCAGATCGTACTCCACGCGCACGAACTCAACGGCTTCGATCTCCTCGGCGGCCTCTACCAGTACGTAACCCGCCCGCCAGTCGCCGTCCTTCGGCTTACCCACCGAGCCGGTGTTGAGGAAGTGGATGCCCTTCACCTCACGATGCCAGGGCTTGTGGGTGTGGCCGAAGGCGATCAAATCCCCCTCCTTAGCACCGGCGGCCTGCGCCATCTTCGTGCAGAACGTGTCCGGTCTATCCTCCGTCCAGTAGAGAGTGTTCAACGTTGGCGCCCCGTGGACGAGGATGATCTGCGGACGCGACTTGTGCCCCCCCATCGGCCGCAGATCCATGCGGAAAGGTAGCTCCCACAAGGCCCGCTTGGTCTCCGGCAAGACGTGCGACCTGGTCCACTCGTAGCTGAGGTGCGAGAGTTCCTCCCCCCGCAGGCTGTCGGCCTTGCATCCGCAGTGCTTGTAGTCGGTAGCCACCGTCGAGTCGTAGTTGCCTGCGATGCCGGGCACCCGCCGATCCCGCAATAGAGCGACCGTCTCGTCGGGCCAAGGCGCATAGCCCACCAGGTCACCGAGATGGTAGACAGCCCCAATCTCCTCTCGGCCATCGATGTCCGCCAGCACCGCCTCCAGGGCGGGCAGGTTCGAGTGGACGTCCGAGATGAGCGCGTACTTCACAATTCCCTCCGGTCCGGCATGGACTATCCATCAACATTAGTTTATGCGTTTTCGACAGCCGCTGAGTTAAAAGCTGGTTAAACTTTCCCAACCCGCACCGGGGCGCCAAAGTGTTCCGTAGCCTCGCCGAGCAGCCCTCGGACGGCCTCCCAGTCAAGAGAATAGAAGCTCCACTTCCCGCGCTTCTCCTCTCTGACGAGCCCGGCCTCTTTGAGCTTGCGGACGTGGTAGGAGATTTTGGACTGGCCCATCCCGAAGTAGTCCTCGAACTCGCACACGCAGATGCCCAGGTTTTCGTCCTCCGCCGCGGGAACCTCGCGTTCCGGCAGGTCGCAGCAGTTCCTTCCCGTTGCCATCGCCTCGGCCATCAGCCCGAGCATCTGCACCCGGATGGGATCCGAGAGCGCTCTCCCCAAGGCAACGAGCCGCGCGGTCCGGTCCTCCTCCCCGGTCGCGTCCTTCCTGGGCGTACGAACGATGTTGCCTTCGAGCACCTCTAGCTCTCGTCGCGCCACGTCTCCCCCACTACTTCGGCTTCCGAGCCCGGACGAAAGCGCTCGCGATGGGCACCTCCCGCAACGCCTCTATATCCTCCGGGCTGCCCAGCCCGTCTATCGACTCCGGCGAGTACGTGTGGGTGACCTCGACCGAGACGTCTTCGAACCCCGCGGCAGCGAGCAACTCCTCGTACTCGGACTTCTCCAGAGCGCCGGAGACACAGCCGGACCAGAGCTCGACGCTACGCGCCACCCCCGCCGGAAGCCTGCCCTTCTCCCCCAGAAAGACCACGTCGGAGACGGCGAACCGGCCGTCGGGCTTCAGTACCCGGAAAGCCTCGGCTATCACCCTCTCCTTGTCCGTGGAAAGGTTGATGACGCAGTTGCTGATCACGAGGTCCACTTGCCCATCGGGGAGCGGCACATCCTCTATCTCTCCTTTGAGAAACTCGGCGTTCTCCACCCCGGCCTTCTCCTGGTTCTCCCGCGCCAGGGCTAGCATCTCGTCGGTCATGTCCAGCCCGTACGCCTTCCCTCCGGGGGACACCCGCCGGGCCGAGAGCAGCACGTCGATACCACCACCGCTGCCAAGGTCCAGAATTACCTCCCCCGGCGACAGCACCGCGAGCGCCACCGGATTTCCACAACCCAAAGAAGCATCGGCGGCGAGCTGCGGCAGCTCCCGCTTCTCGGCCTCCGAGTAGCTACCACCGGTCATGTCCACCTCCGACGCTCCCGCATCGGGCCCGCAACAAGACGACCCACAACAGGACGCACCCCCGTCCTCACCCGCGTCGCGAACGGCCCGGGCCGCCCCCGCGTACCGCTCCCTGACCTTCTCCCTCAGATCCTCGCCCACCATCTCCTCCTTCTCGCGAAGCTAGAAGGGTTCACATCAACAATATTTGATCTTATCATAGATCAAATAACGTTGATCTGTCGAGCTGGACACATAGATATGATAAGAGTGCCGTAGGAGTTCATCGGAGGGCTAGCCGACACGGTTTGCTACGCGGCGAGAATGTTAGAGTCGAGCTTATGAAACTCTGTCAGGCAGGAGGAGCGGGTAAGGATCAGAGAACGGCCCAGACGGCCGGCCCTGTGGACCGGGAGCGAGCGGAGAGGCGCGGGCTAACGCGGCGGGAGTTCCTGATCGCGAGCGCAGGACTATTGGCTGTCGGTCTGGGCGGTTCGTGTTCGGGCGCCGAAGGGGCCGAGAGCCCACTGCTCGACCTGGGGATCTTCCACCGGGGTTATCCCAGGGCCTTCTTCTTCCGCAAAAGTGAAGCTCTGGCCAGACGCGGAGTACCCTATCCCGAGTGGGAGGAGACCTTTTTGCCGCTCAACGGCATCATAGGCAAGGTGCTTCAGGAGGAGATCGGCAGCAAGAACGACAGCAACCTCGAGTACTTTACCCGCTTCAAAGAGCGCAACCCAGAGAAGGTGGTGCTCCTCCACTTTAATGGCATGGGTAGAAACCCGGATTACACCGAAGGCTTCTTCGCCGGTCACTGGGTCTACAAGGCCGGTACCAGCCTGACGCGGGCGGCGGCCGAGGACGGCGACGACATCGTGCTGCTTTACGTTGACGACCCGACTATCTTCAGCACAGAAGTGGGCCGGTACGGTGACCGCGGCGACGACGTCGGCATCGCCCACATGGGAGAAGACGGGAAACCAGATTGGCAGCGTACGGAGCAGGTCAAGCTGGTCTCGGTCGACCACGAAGCCGGGACCATCACCGTCGAGCGCGGTAGCTACGGTACCGAGCCGCTCTACTGGCCGGAGGGATCCTACGTGGCGCCACACGTGACGCAGGGCCCCTGGGGCAACCCGGATAGCAGCAACCTGCTCTGGAGCTACAACTTCTCGACGCTCTCTCCGCGCGACGCTCAGGGGCGAAACTGCATCGACGCGCTGGTCGATGACCTGGCCAGCAAGCTGGGGCCGGACGGCGACCTCTCCTCGTTCGACGGCATCGAGTTCGACGTTTTCGGCTTTGAGGCAGGTGGGTCCCCAGAGGTGGACGTCGACGCTGACGGGGTGGCGGACGCCGGTAGCATCGACGGAGTCAATACCTACGGCTTGGGTACGGTCGAGTTCGCGGAGAAGCTACGTGACAGGCTTCCCGACAAGATCATCGCGGCTGACGGCCACCATATCGGCGACTACGCCCGCCAACACCAGAGGAACTTCGGCTTGCTGAACGGAATCGAGACCGAGGGCTTCCTCGACATGAACGACCTGGAATTGGAGAACTGGTCGGAGGGACTGAACATACTCAACTTCTGGAAGGAGAACGGCGCCGAGCCCTCTTTCAGCTACATAAACCATAAGTACAACGATCCCCAGGGCGGGAGTCAAGGCGGCGCCAGGACTCCGGCTCCGCTCAGCTACGAAAGGTTCCGTCTCGTTCTAGCGGCGGCGACTTTCACAGACGCGGCCCTCACCTACGCGGACCCCCCGCCGGACGACGAACGGAAAGTAGGCGTCTTCGACGAGCTGTGGCGGGGAACAGAGCAGAAGACCAACTGGCTGGGGGGGCCGCTGGGACCGGCCGTGCACCTGGCCGAGGAGTCTGCCGACCTACTCGACGGACAGGGAGAGGACTGGCCTCAAGGCTTTGTCGATCGATTAGAGAGCGAAGGTGTCGGCTTCGAGAGGGAAACCGAACAAGAATCTCCGAGGTTGAGCATCAGCTCCACCGAGCCTGACACGGAACTGGCGTTCACGCTACCGGAGGTGGAGGTGCCGGGGGAGGATCTGTTCGTAACGCTGCGACTGAGGGCCGAGCCTCTAAAAGAGTACCCGGCTGCCGTCAAACGGTACCTCGGTTTGACCGCCACACCCGGCGGGTCCGGGGACGCGAAAACACAATCTACGTGGGTCGGCCAGGAAGCGTTCGAGGCGACGTTCTACTTCCGTGACATAGGCCCCGGCTCTGTAGATCTCTCCTTCCAGGCGGAAGGCGAGGAGCCAGTGATCTTCGAGCGGTTTAGGGTGTATTCGGAGGCGGACGCGATGTACCGGGAGTTCGAGAACGGGGTAGTGTTAGCCAACCCCTCCACACGCCCGTACACCTTCGACGTGGCAGGGCTCTTCCCCGAGGTGTCGTTACGAAGGATCCAGGGCTCAGAGAATCAGGACCCCGAGACCAATAACGGCGAGCCCGTCGAGGCAGAGCTGACCATCGGGCCGAAGGACGGGTTGTTCGTAGTCCGGGAGTAGCTGGCGCCTGATAATCGTTTTCAGGTCCGTGCGCACGACTCCTCGATACGACCTCGAGGATACTGGCGATCACGCTAAGGTGCCTGCCCAACCTCGCGAGCCTCTCTCGCATCGAGCCGGCTGGTCGGAAGCGGAGCCCACAAGTAGGTACTCGATCTCCGCTTCCGTGAACGCGCTCATGGCTCGCCCTTTTCCTCTTCCTGGCTCGCGGCCCGGCGCTCGGCGATGGCGTCGGCGGTAGCCTTTGCCCTGTCGTAGTTCGAGCCCAGAATCTCGAGTACCGCCGAGACGTCTTCGCTGCTCTCCATCGGATAGCTCACATAGCCCTTGGAGCCTGCCCGGTGCGGCTGTGCCCGGCCTCCTTCTAGCACCCTCTCGCGCATCTCCTTCGTTACGGGGAGGTCGGCCACCCGGTCGCGGTGTACGTGACCGATCTCGCGCTTGCCGTAGCGGAACGATGTAGCGCCGAACCTGCCAGGCTCGGAGGTTACCCCTGTCCAGCTTAGAACCTCCCGCTCGACGGCTGCCAGCGGTTCGTAGTCCATCCCGATTCCTCCTCTCGTGAGAACCTCGCACCGATCGCTTTCATTCCTGAATGATCGAGCAAAAGGAACTCCCGCGCGCCGGACTGAAGTATGGTTTTCGACCTGTACCAGCGTACAGGTTTGGCCCGTTTGCTCGATTACAGAGGTCTCCTGATCCCGAGCATGACCTCCGATGCACCTGCCAGGGTGGGTAGCCCCCCACGTCCAGGACGCTGCGGCGAGGTCTGGCGAGAAAAGGGACCTTCAGGCCCAAAGCTATAGAGGATTATCGGTGAGGGACGTGGAGCCGGCCCCTCGTCCAGTGCTCGCCACGGGTTGGCGGGCAATAGGGTAGCGGCAGGACTACGCGATGGTGCTTCGTCCCTTGCGCGAGTTACTTCGCGGTCGGGCTCTGCTGTTCGACGCCGCCGTTCACCCCGGCCCACTGGCGCGCCGGGAGGCCCCAGAGCGCGATGAAGCCGGCCGCCGCGGCCTCGTCGAAGGTGCTGTTCGGGTCGTAGGTGGCGAGCTCCTTGCTGTAGAGAGCCTGCGGCGCCGTGCGCCCGACGACGGTACCCGTTCCTTTGTACAGCTTGAGCCGCACCGAGCCGGTGACTGTCTTCTGGGTCTCCGTGACGAAGGCGTCAAGGGCGCGTTTGAGGGGCGTGAACCAGAGGCCATCGTAGGTGAGCTCGGCGTAGCGCTGCTCGACGGTCGCCTTGAAGCGCAAGACGTCCTTGGTCAGGGTCATAGTTTCGAGCTCTTTGTGGGCTTGGATCACCGTCAGGGCGGCTGGGCATTCGTAGATCTCGCGGCTCTTTATCCCGACGAGGCGGTCCTCGATCATGTCTATCCGTCCCACGCCATGCGCCCCGGCGATTCTGTTGAGCTCAGCGATGAGCTCCGCGAGCGGCATCTCCTCGCCTTCGAGGCTAACCGGTAGCCCCTCGACGAAGCCGATCTCGACGTACTCGGGCTCGTCCGGGGCCTCTTCGGGGGAGGAGGTGAGGGCGAAGACGTCCTCCGTCGGCTCGTGGTCCGGATCCTCCAGAGGACCGGCCTCGATGGAGCGGCCGAAGAGGTTCTCGTCCACGCTGTAAGGCGACTTCTTCGTTACGGGGACGGGGATGCCGTGCTCCTCGGCGTAGGCTATCTCCTCGGGGCGGCTCATGTTCCAGTCACGCACCGGGGCGACGACCGTCAGGTCCGGGGCTATCGAAGCGGTCGTGACGTCAAACCGGACCTGATCGTTGCCTTTACCGGTCGAGCCGTGCGCTATATGGGTCGCCCCGACCTCCCGCGCCACCTCGACGAGCTTCCTGGCGATGAGGGGACGCCCTAGAGCGGTGAACAACGGGTACTTCCCGCCGTAGAGCGCGTTCGCCTTTATCGCGGGCGCCACGTACTCCTCGGCGAACTCGGCTTTCGCGTCTCTCACGAACGCGTCGGCGGCGCCTATCTTCAGGGCCTTCGCCTTCACATCTTCGACGGACTCGCCCTGGCCGAGGTCCAGGTATAGAGCGTACGGCTCGGCGCCCTGCTGCTCGAACCACTTCAAACACACCGAGGTGTCCAGTCCCCCCGAGTATGCGAGCACGACCTTCTTGTTTTCGAGCGTCATCTTTCCTCCGTTTTTCAAGGGTTTGTACGTTGATCGTCCGTCCACGTCTCGTCGGTTGAGAGGTCCTTCTTCATCGTCCAGGCGCCTTCGGTCTCGAAGAGCTTGACGAAGCCGTTGCGCTCGTAGAGTCTGAGGGCCGGATTACCGTGTTCGACGCTCAGGCTCAAGGCTCCGTAACCTCGCGACCGGGCCACGTCCCGGATCTCCCTCAGCAGCGCCCCGCCCATGCCACGACCACGATGGTCCGCCAAGATCGCGATGGCAACCTCGGGCGTGGAGTCGTCGACGAAGCCGTAACCGGGTTCTTCGGAGGTCATGAGGCGATACCAGACGGCACCCAACCGGCGACCGCTAGAGAGGTCCACGGCCACGACGGCGTCGTCGCCCGGCCGTCCCCAACCCTCCAGGTAACGCGCGAGCTTGGGTTCTTCCGACGAGAACTCTTCCTTTGGTGGACGTGGTCCCTCGGGATTCCAGTAGGCCGCCTCGTACAACATCTCCCAAAGAAATCCGAGATCCCCCATCTCGTAGGGCCGTAGCCGGTAGGACGTTCGCTCCGCTCCGGCAGACAACTACTCGACGTTACCGGCAGGACGGGTCCTGGCCCGGCAGACGTCGGCGATGAGGCTCGCGACCTCCTCGGCGGCGTCGTTGTCCGGCGAGACGGCGAAGACCGTGTCCTGCCCGGCGATGGTACCGACGATCTTCAACCCCTTGACCCTGTCGAGGACGTTTGCGACCGCCCCCGCCGTCCCGTCGCGGGTGAGAATGACGACGGTGTTCTGCGCCGGGGTGATGTCGAGGACGAAGCTCGGCAAGACCTCTATCCCGGCGGAGCCGGGCTCGTGCGGCAGCGCGAGATAGCGGTTGCCGACCTTCAAGACCCCTAGCTCGGCGAGGTCCCGGCTCACAGTCGCCTGCGCCACCTCCACCCCCACGTCCGAGAGGGCCGCGACCACGTCGCCCTGGGTCCCCAAGGACCGCTCGGAGATCAACCTGATTATCAGATCCTGGCGCGTCCCCTTGTCCACGTTAGAGAGCGTCTTCCCCATTCTTTGCCTCCTACAGCTACTTCAGGTGCTCAAGCCCGGCATCCTCCGGATACCCTAAGGCCAGGTTCATGTTCTGCACCGCCGCCCCCGAGGCGCCCTTCAGAAGATTGTCCACCGCCGCGAAGAGCAAGAGCTTCCCGGCCCTCCTGTCCACCGCCGCCGAGAGCCGCGCGCGGTTGGTGTTCGCGACGTGCGAGATCTGGGGGGCCTCCGCCCTCGCTTCCACGAACGCCCACCCCTCATAATCCTCCTCGTACCACCCGAGCACGTCCTCCACCTCTGGAAGCTCCCCGGGGTCCTCCAACTGCACGTAGATGGTCTCCAGCTCCCCACGCGAGATGGGCAACAGATGCGGCACGAACGTGATCTCGGGCACCTCCCCGACGCGCCCCAGAACCGCCTCTATCTCGGGCGTGTGCCGGTGTCGCGGCGACCCGTCCGCCAGCCCGTAGGGCGAGACGTTCTCGTTCGCGGAGACGAAGTGCGTCTTCGGCGACGGCTTGGCCCCCGCCCCACTCACCCCGCTCAACGCGTTGATCGCCACCGAAGAGACCTTCAACCGCTTCACTACCGGTGCAAGCGCCAGCACGGCCGCCGTCGGATAACAACCCGGATTCGCCACTAGCCTGCCCTCGGCGGCCCCGAAGACCTCCGGCAACCCGTAGTGCGCCTCCTTCAAGAGCTCCGGCACGGGATGCTCCCCGTACCACTCGTTGTACAACGCGACGTCAACCAGCCGGAAGTCCGCCGAGAGGTCCACCACGAGCCCCGTTCCGGCCTCCAGGAGATCCCGCACGACCCCCGCGCTCTCCATGTGCGGATAGGCCACGAACGCAACGTCGAGCCCCGAAGCGTCCACCTGCCCCGGCTCGACGAAGGTCTCTTCTACCGCAAGATGCGGATAGACTTCGGTAATATCCCGCCCGGCAAAGCCGCGCGAAGCGACCTCCATCCCCCCCACCTCGGGGTGTCCGGAGAGCAGACGCACCAACTCCGAACCCGCGTACCCGCTGCCGCCGTAGATGCCCACACGTAGCCCCATGCCCAACATTACACCACCTCCCGGATATTTATTCAAGTTTCTGCATAAAACGGTTGACCCTTTCGCACGCGGGTGCGACAATAAAGCCAATGGTGAATAAAAATCCAGAAATCGGAATAGAGAGGTCGGGGGCGACGGCACCGGCCGGGTTTTCGGCGGCGGGGGTCGCATGCGGCGTGCGGTACGAGGGGCGCCGGGATCTCGGTCTCCTGTTCTCCAACGAAGCCGGAGGCACCGCGGCGGTGGCCCTTACCACGAACCTTCTGCGAGCAGCTCCGCTCCTCGTGACCGGGGAGGCGGTCGAAGGCGGCGACGTGCGGGCCGTGGTGGTCAACAGCGGCGTCGCCAACGCGGCCACCGGTGAGCGAGGCATGGAGAACGCCTACGAGATGCAGGCGCTCGCGGCGGCGGAGCTCGGGCTCCAGCCCGGTGAGGTAGCCGTCGCTTCGACCGGTGTGATCGGTGAACACCTCCCCATGGACCTTGAGCGGGGCGACGGAGAGGACTTTCAACCGCATCACCGTCGACGGCGACACCTCCCCGAACGACATGGTTCTCCTCATGGCGAACGGCGCGGCGGGGAACGAGCCTCTCATGCAAAGCTCTCCCGACTACCCGGCCTTCGAAGAGGCGGTCGAGGCCGTGATGCGGGAGTTGGCCAGGGAGATCGCGCGAGATGGCGAGGGGGCGACGAAGCTCGTCGAGGTCGTCGTCGAGGGCGCCGGAGACGAGGCTTCGGCGGCGACGCTCGCCAGGGCTATAGCCGGGAGCAGCCTGTGCAAGGCGGCCATGTACGGCGAGGACGCGAACTGGGGCCGGGTGCTGAACGCGATGGGCTACTCTGGCGTCACGTTCGATCCGGAGGGTGTGGATCTCTACTTCGGCCCCGTCAAGGTCTTCGCGAAGGGGGAACCTGTGCCGCACGACCCGGCGGAGGCGAACGCGACGCTCGCCGGGGACGAGGTTCGCGTCACCGCGCGGCTCGGGGAAGGAACGGCTTCGGCGACCGCCTGGGGCTGCGACCTGACCGAAGAGTACGTGAGGATCAACGGGAGCTACCGCTCGTGAACGAGCCACTCGCGAAGCCGGTCGTCGTCAAGATCGGAGGCAGTGCACTCGCGGGCGGGGCGCTCGACGACCTGCCGGGCCTGCTCGCGGGCGAGGTCCCCGTGCCCGTGGCGCTCGTACACGGCGGCGGCCAGCAGCTCACCCGGATGCTCGAAGCCCTGAACATCTCGACCGAGTTCCGCGAGGGCTTGAGGGTCACGGACGAGGCGACGATGAGGGTCGCGGAGATGGTCTTCGCGGGCGAGGTAAACAAGGCGCTCGTCCGGGAGCTGTACGCGATGGGTGTGCCGGCGGTCGGCGTCTCGGGGACTGACGGTCCGACGCTCCACGTCGAGCCCGTACCGAACCTCGGTCGCGTCGGGGACGTCACGCGGGTGGAGCCCCACCTCGTCGAGACGCTGTGGTCGGGCGGGTTCGTGCCCGTCGTCGCGCCGGTAGGTCTGGGGCCGGAGGGAGCGTACAACGTCAACGCCGACTCGGCGGCGGCGGCGCTCGCCGTGGGCCTCGGGGCCGGACACCTATTCTTCCTCACGGACGTCGATGGGTTGCTTTATGGCGGCGAGGCGGTGCCCGCACTCGAGCCGGAGGAGTGCGAGGGGTACGTCGAGAGGGGGCTCGCGGTCGGGGGGATGGTGCCCAAGCTCCGGGCCGCCGCCGAGGCGGCCAGAGGCGGGGTCGAGGCGAGGATCGTCAACGGAAACAAGAGAGGTTCGCTGGCGCGAGCGATAGCCGGTGAGCGGGTCGGAACTTTAATATCGGAAGGAGTCGCAGCATGAAAGCGGTAATGGAGACCTACAAGCGGATGAAGATAGCCCCGACGAAGGGCAAGGGTAGCTGGCTCTTCGACGAGAACGGGGACCGGTATCTGGACTTTATCGCCGGCATCGCGACCAACGCTTTGGGCCACGGCCACCCGGCGCTGGTGGAGGCCATCCAGAAGCAGGCGGAGGAGTTAATACACTGCTCGAACCTGTACGAGATCCCCTTGCAGGCCGAGGTCGCGGAGATGCTCACCGAAGCGACCGATTTCGACAAGGTCTTCTTCTGCAACTCCGGCACCGAGGCGGTGGAGGCAGCGATCAAGCTCGCCCGCAAGCACGCCTACGACGAACACGGCCCGGAGAAGAGTGAGATCCTCACCTTCACCAAGTCCTTCCACGGCCGCACCTACGGCAGCCTCTCCGCCACGGGTCAGGCCACCTACCAGGAGGCCTTCGGGCCGATGGTCCCCGGCTTCGTCTACGCGCCTTACGGCGAACTCGAAGCCGCCAAAGCATTGGTCGGCCCGCGGACGGCGGCGATTCTGGTCGAGCCGATCCAGGGCGAAGGCGGCATCAACGAGGCGCCCGAGGGCTTTCTGCAAGGTCTGCGCGACCTCTGCGACGAGCACGGGGCGCTCCTTATCTTCGACGAGGTCCAGACCGGCGCGGGCCGCACCGGACACCTGTACGCCTACCAGGGCGCGGGGGTAGTCCCGGACGTCCTCACGAGCGCCAAGGGGTTGGGCGGCGGCTTCCCGGTCGGCGCGATGATGACGAAGGAGGAGTACGCGGTGCTCGTGCCGGGCAACCACGGTTCGACCTTCGGGGGGAACCCGCTCGCGATGGCCGCGGTCAAGGCCGTCCTTCATGTTGTCGGTGATCCCATGTTCCTGGAAGAGGTCCGGTTCAAGGGCGCGATCCTCGCGAACGCGCTAAAGCTCGTCGCGGAGCGCGTCCCGGGCGCCGAGATGCGCGGGGAGGGGCTCTTGCTCGGCCTCGACCTGAAGGACCCCGAGCTCGCGAAAGGGGTCTTCGAGAAGTGCCTCGAAGAGGGTGTGCTCGTCAACCTCATCGCCGGGACCACCATAAGGCTCGCCCCGCCCCTAACCGTGACGAAGACCGAGATCCGGTACTGCCTCGACACCTTGCGCGCCGCCGTGGACGAGTTGGTGGGCGTCCCTTTCGGCATGACGGCCGAGGCCCAGGCGGCCGTGGCGTAGAAGAGATGGCGTCGGGTTGATCCCTGCGGAGCAGCAAGAGGGGCCGGCTTCCCCCTCCCCCCTCGCGGGGCGTGACTGCCTGACCCTCGCCGAGTTCGCCCCCGGAGAGGTACGCCTGATCCTGGACGAAGCCCAGAAGCTAAAGATGCTGCGTAGGTCGCGCATCCCCTTCAGGCCGCTCTTCGGCAAGACGCTCGCGATGGTCTTCCAGAAGCCCTCCAACCGCACCCGGGTCTCCTTCGAGGTCGGGATGTACCATCTCGGCGGCCACGCCCTCCCCCTGAGCCCACAGGAGCTACAGATAGGCAAGCGCGAGACCCCGTCCGACACCGGCCGCGTCCTCGCCCGCTACATAGACGCCATCATGGTTCGCACCTTCGACCACGAAGAGCTCGAAGAGCTCGCCGCGGCCGCCGACGTCCCCGTAATAAACGGTCTCTCCGACTCGCACCACCCCTGCCAGGCCCTCGCCGACCTCCTCACCGTCCGCGAAGAGCTCGGAGAGTTAGAAGGCGTAAAGATCACCTACGTCGGCGACGGCAACAACGTCGCCCACTCCCTGGCTTTAGGCTGTTCCCTCACCGGCGCGGAGTTGACGATCTCCCACCCTCCCGATCACGGCCCAGACTCGAAAGTTATCGAACTGGCAGCCAGGCTCGGTGACGCGCCAACCATCACCGAAGACCCGCAAGAAGGGGTAGTCGGCGCGCGGGTCGTCTACACGGACGTGTGGGCCAGCATGGGCCAGGAGGCCGAGGCGGAGGAGCGCAAGAAGAAGTTCATGCCCTACCAGGTAAACGAGGAGCTAATGAGCCAGGCCGCTCCCGGGGCGATCTTCCTGCACTGCCTGCCCGCTCACCGAGGCGAAGAGGTGACGGCCGGGGTCATAGACGGACCGCAGAGCCGCGTCTTCGACCAGGCGGAGAACCGGCTGCACGCCCAGAAGGCGCTGCTGTACTTGTTGCTCGGTTAGCTCTTCGCAGAGTTTTTCGCGGCGACGGCGATACCGGCGGCGGGGCTGACGGTGGTCGTGATAATGCGGCGGCGGTGGTCCTCCCAGCCC
>JAIVIG010000141.1 GCA_020200675.1 Actinomycetota bacterium | reverse complement strand
CTTCACGGCGGAAGATGCTCGGGAGAAACTCAAGCGGCTATACCCGTCATAAACGCCGTGGTGTACTACTAGATGATGCTGACGAGCGGCGTGATCTTGCAGTCCGTCAGCGCGTAGTCCTTCCTCGCCCGCGCCGGGCGGACCAGGTACTCCAGGCAATTCGCCCGGCAGTCCACCTTCCCGCAAGGCACTTCGACCGTGCCCAGGTCCTCGACGATCCGGACCACCGGGTCCAGATCGTTTCCGGGTGAAGCGTCACTGCGGCGGACGTACTCACCGCTCTCGTAAGAAAACCGTCCGTAGCGGAATACGACCATGCGAGGATTGTACACTACCTTTTTGACCTGGATCACGCGCGGCGGAGGAGCATGGAGAACCCGACCTTCTATATAGTGGACGTCTTCGCCGAGGAGAAATACGCCGGCAACCAGCTCGCCGTCGTGCGAGAGGCCGGATATCTCCCCGACGATACCATGCAGAGGATAGCCGCTGAGATGAATTTTTCGGAGACTACCTTTATCCTCTCCGAGGAGGAGCGCGACGGCGGCTACGACGTGCGCATCTTCACGCCGGAGTACGAGGTCCCCTTCGCCGGACATCCCACGCTCGGGACGGCGTTCGTGATCCGGAAAGAGGTCCTTGCAGAACCCGCCGACCGTGTCGTCCTCAACCTGAAGGTCGGGCGCATCCCCGTCACTTTCGGGGAAGTACTCTGGATGGTGCAGCTACCGCCATCCTTCGGTGAGGTCTTGGACCCCGCGCGCCTTCCGCGCGTCCTGAACCTTGAAGAAAAAGACCTGGACGAACGGTATCCCGTGCAGGAAGTCTCCACGGGCCTCCCGGCGATCATCGTCCCGCTCGCGGTCTTCGACGCGCTCAGAAGGTGCCGCGTAGACCGCGAGCGGTACTTCGAACTTATAGAGGGCACGGAGGCCAAGAGCGTCTACGCCTTCTGCCCCGAGCCGCACGAGGAGGGCAACGACCTCACCGCACGCATGTTCGCCGATCTATATAGCGTCCCCGAAGACCCCGCGACCGGCAGCGCCACCGGCTGCCTCGCCGGGTACCTCGTCGAGCATCGCTACTTCGACGCTGACTCCGTAGACGTTCGGCTCGAGTAGGGGTACGAGATCGGACGCACTTCGTTGCTGTATCTACGAGCGGAGAAAAAGGGAAACGACACAAGCGTCTCAGTCGGCGGGAAGGTGCAGATGGTCGCGAAGGGAGAGCTTTTGTGAGCCCGGCGCGAAGCGACCGCAAGCTGTTAGCATGCCCTCTATGAACGTGAAGCTCGAACAATCGGGGCCGAACGAGGTCTTTACGCGCGACGGGACCCCGCGAGAGCCGTACCGGCCGGTCCTGGACGAGCTGGAGCGGATGGGCGTCGAAGGGTGGGAGGAGCGCACCAGCCGGGCCCACGAAAAGCTCCTTGCAGAGCAGCGCGGCTACGGCCTTCGCGAGGGAGATAAGACACATCCGACCGACTGGTTCCCCCGCCTCATCTCCGCCTCCGCTTGGGAGGTGCTGGAGCGCGGTCTCGCCCAGCGGATGCGTGCGATCAACGAGTTCTTGAAGCGCCTCGAAGCCGGCAAGGAAGAGGTCGTTCCGAGGGAGGTCATCGAGTCGAGCGGGCTCTACGACGTCTCCGTCCCCGACCGCTTCGGAGAGGTGCCCGCGCGCCAGATGGGTTTCGACCTCGTCGCCGTGGAGGACGGCGAAGCCGGCGGGGGTTGGAGGTACCTCGTGATCGAGGACAACGCCCGGATGCCCGTGGGCGCGATGTCCATGAGCCGCCTGAGAACGCTGACGCCCGAGGTCTTCCCGGACTCCTACGCCGCGCTCGGGGTGCAGCCTCTCGGGGACCTCCTCGGATGGCTCGGCGAGGTCCTGCGGGCCGCCTCCCCGCTCCCCGATCCGACGCTCGCCGTCCTCTCCACTGGCCCGGACGACCAGTACTACCTCGACCACAACCTCTTCGCCCAAGAGACGGGCGCTATCCTCGCCGAGCGGCACGAGGTCGAGCTCGACGGTGGGGGGTACCTGATCCACAAGGAGACGGGGCGACGCATAGACGTGATCTACGAGCGCATAGAGGAAGGCCGCATCTACGACGACCTACCGAAGCTGATCGACTCTCACCTCGAAAAGAGGGTAAACGCCATCTTCGCTCCGAACGTCAACGTCGTCGACGACAAAGGCGTCTACCCGTTCATTCCTCAGATGGTCCGGACTTACCTCGGCGAAGAGCCCATCGTGGAGAACCTCGAGACCTGGTCGCTGGCCGTCGAAGAGGACCGCCGCTACGTGATGGACCACTTCGGCGAGCTGGTCGTAAAGAGCCGCAGCGGCTGGGGCGGCAAGGACGTCCTCATCGCTCCCGAAGAGTCCGAAGAGACCGTCCGAGAGTTCCGAAAGACGGTCGAGGAGAATCCCGTCGAGTACATAGCTCAGCGCACCATAGACTTCTCGACCCACGTCCTCTGCTCCGCCGAGGACGGAGAGCTACGCCTGCGCGACTCCTACGCCGACTACCGCGTACACACCCTCTCGCCGGACCCGGACACCGTCGAGGTGGTCCCCGGCGCCATGACCCGTGTCGCCGCGCCCGGCAGCCGCCTAGTCAACATCTCCAGCGGCGGCGTCATGAAGGACACCTGGGTCTTGAGCTAGGGTGGCAAATCTCCTGCGCGGATGCGTGGCCGTGGTCACGGGAGCGGGCCGGCGCCGGGGAATAGGAGCGGCGATCTGCCGGGCGCTGGCCGAGAAGGGTGCGGACATCTTCTTTACCTACCGGGGCGAAGACGAAGATAGGCCGGTGGCACTGCTCGAAGAGTTGCGTGGCGTGGGCGTCCGGGCGGAGGCGATGAAGCTGGACCTCTCGTTGCCCGGGTCTCCCGAAAGTCTGCTCGATGCGGTAGTCGAACGGCTCGGCCCTCCCTTCATACTAGTGAACAACGCCGCACACTCCACGAGAGACGGTTACGAGATGCTCGACGCCGCGATCCTCGACGCTCACTACGCTGTAAACCTGCGAGCAACCGCGCTGCTCTCCGTCTTGTTCGCCCGTCGTTTCGAGGGAGAGTCTGGGAGAATCATCAACCTCACGAGCGGACAATCGCTCGGTCCCATGCCAGGCGAGCTCGCCTATGTCGCGACAAAGGGCGCTATCGAAGCCTTCACCCGAACGCTTGCGGCAGAGATCGGCCACAAAGGAATCACCGTCAACGCTGTCAATCCCGGGCCCACGGATACCGGCTGGATCTCGGAAGACCTGAGAAGCGAGCTATCGTCGAAGTCCCCCTTCGGCAGGGTTGGCGAGCCCGAGGACGCGGCGCGGCTCGTGGCTTTCCTCGCGGGAGACGAGGCAGCCTGGATCACCGGCCAGACCATCCACTCCGAAGGCGGCTTCCTCCGCTCTTGAAGCTTCCCGGGATGCGGCGAAGGTGTGGTTTACTATTCAACGATGAGCCTCGAAAGAGAACCCGCAGCCGTACGGCGTTGTGCGGAGGCGCTGCTCGACTCCCTGTTCGGAAACCTCGCTCGGGATACATGGCATGAAGGTTGACGGGATCGACCACTTCGTGCTCACGGTGCGCGACATCGAGACTACCTCCGACTTCTACTCTCGCGTGCTCGGGATGGAGGTCGAGGAGTTCGAGGGCGGTCGCCGGGCGTTGAAGTTCGGACGGCAGAAGATCAACCTTCACCAGATCGGCGCGGAGTTCGAGCCGAAGGCCGGAAAGCCCACGCCGGGCTCGGGAGACTTCTGCCTCATAACCGACGTTCCCCTGGAGAGAATCGTGGAACACGTCCGGTCGTGCGGGGTCGAAATCATCGAAGGACCCGTCTCGCGCACCGGAGCGACCAGCAGGCTCGAATCAATCTACTTCCGGGACCCGGAGGACAACCTCGTCGAGGTCTCCAACTACGTGGATAGCGCCGGAGAATAACGCCCGTCGGTAGTGGTTCAAACGAGGGAGAGATGGTACGCTCGTCCGATGGTTACGATTCAGCTTACGTGCCGTCATTGCGCTAGCGAGAATATCGTCCGTAATGGGCTGACGACCAACGGCAAACAACGCTTCCTGTGCAAGGATT
>JAIVIG010000140.1 GCA_020200675.1 Actinomycetota bacterium | reverse complement strand
GTGTTTGAGTTCGAAGGCGCGAAGACGTCTGCCTTCGCGCCAGTCGGTGGCTTGGCTCGATAGCGTCTTTCCCATACGATCCATTGTCCTAGAGTTTAGATGCCTCCGCAGAGATCAGTAGCATCAGGAATTAGGTGTCTATTGACGGGTGGGAGTAATCTAGAATCCGGTTTTCTCTGCCTTTATGTCGGCGGCGGTAAGTCCATAGCCAGCTATCAGCAGTGTCTTTGCCACCACGGCCCGTATTCCTACTACCGTAGGCCGATATCGTGTGCCCACGCTTCCACGGATCGGGTGACCGAAGTCTCGATGTTATAAGTGTCGAATTCTTTGTACAACTTCCCCACTATGTCTGTAGGCATTTTAGGCATACGCTGATCCTTTAAAATGAGGCACCTCTTGTTCAAGGTCAGCATGAATCCCAATTCCAAGGCTATGTTTGGGTTGAACTCCCTCTCATCTATCTCTTCGAAGATCGCCACACCATATGTGGAACCCAGCATATATAGACAAACGTTTTCCCACAGATCGCCTGTGTAGTCTTTGTCGTCGGCCCGTATGACATGGAGTCCGTACTTGCCCATCTCTCGCCGTAAGGTTTCAGTGATCTCCTCGTATTGCTCGCCTGTCTTAAACCGCATCATAAGGAAAACGTTCTGGTCAACGTTGGGATGGTCTTCAAAGAATCGCGGAAAGAAGCGGGATAAGTGCTGGAAGCCTTCGGGTAGGTCCAGACGTTCTATCTTGGCCCGTTCTGCCCACTGGTCACACACATAGGTCGCTATGACCTGCAGGTGGCTCTTTTTCTGCTGCCGATCATCAACCTCCATGATAAAAGCAGGAATATCAACAGCGATAGGATCTCGAAATCCCCCATCCTGCACAGCGAATCCGACTACTTGCTCAACGAGTTTAAACCTCGAACTCCCATGGCGTTCGTCAATGTAGGTATGGTCAGGAATGGCACCAACAGGCGTGTTGTCTACGACAAGGTGGAGATTACTGGAATCCAAGACGACCACAAAGTTTGCGGGGCGGACGAAAGGAATGCTGCCCCTCATAAGCCCCAACCCTTCGCAAGTCTCTGCAACAACTTCGCTGAAGACCTGGAGCGTCTCCATAACCTTCGGGTGATCTTCTGGCGGTAGATTCCCTCGATTCACCTCCGCTACACCGTACACCACCTACATTTACCTCCCCTACTCGCAATAAGAAGCGAACTCACTACATAACAGCCCGCCGACCCATAAAGCAGAAGCCAAGCTCCTGTCTTCCTTAACGGAGGTGCGTTGTCGTCAAACTGTCGTCAAGAGGTCCCGTACAGAGACCGAGGTCTCTCCTCACCACCATATTTTCCCTCCAAAATTACTGTTTTCCTAATAGGGGCGGTGGGACTCGAACCCACACTGTACGGATTCTAAGTCCTGCTTGCAGAGCTTGCCAGTAATAGGGACCAAGATACTCAACAAGTTACGCAGCAACCCATCGCGTCAGCTATAAGGTACGGCTTCCGTAGCTTCGGACGGGTCAATCCGAACACGATGGCCGTGATTCTGCAGATAATGCAGAAGACCCGCTCCGTCTATAAGGGTGATCTCCTTATCCTTCACAAAATCATGTGCGCCCCGGCCGAAATGTCCGGTCGTAACCAGGATACCTTTGCCAGCACGTTCGTTCATCATAGCCCCGTAGAGTTCGCGAACAGCAGCCACGGGAACCGCTTTCCGGTATCTCTTGGCCTGGATGATTGTCTTGCCCCCTCTTAGTGGATCAGGGTTGATGACTACCGCGTCGACGCCTTCGTCTCGGCTTGCGCGGGTCACGCGAACCTCAATCCCGTCACCAGCAAAGATTTTCTCGAAGAGATCCCTAACGAGCATCTCGAAATCCTGCCAATCCATTGTCACGAGGTTGCGTCCCGACTCAAGATCGTCGAGAACTTCCCGAGCCTCAACGAATCGCGGGTCTTCCCGCTCGATTCTGCGAATCGGTGCTACCGGCTTCAGCCCCGCCAGACGGGTGGCGCCCGTCCCGCGAAGCTGTCGGAAACACGCTTCGGGCTCGATTCTGCTGAGCTCGATGTCGATGAACTGCTCGCGACTCGCCTGGCAGGAAGCAATGCACGAGCGGAAGGTTCGACCCGTCGCGGGATCGATACCATCGACCCACCCGCTGGCTACTACAACCTCACAGTTCCCTTGATAATCTCCTTCGAAAACCTCGTGTATGGTTCGGAGTATCGTCTGGTGTACGATCCCATCGTAGTACTGCTGGAAGTCGCGGTCCTTCATCAGAACCTCTGTGGTAGTCCTTCGTGAGGCGACGTACTTGCACTCTACGATCCGAGGTACAACATCAGGCGAAGGAAGCTCGATGTCAACTACGACGATCCGCTCAGCGGGCAAGTATTGAGCGCTGAACTCTCGAGAGAATCCTTCCGGGTATACAGAGTTCGAGAGGACGAGGGACACGTAACTCTCGACCGCTTCGGCATCCCCGGCCTCGTAGTTCTGCTTGAATTTTTCTACTTCGGCATTTCTCGCCACTTGTTCGTTCTTATGCTTTCTTACTGCTGCCGCATGCGCTTGCATGAGTCGTTCGTACTCAGCGTGCGCAGCCTGTTCTGCCTCGATCCGCTTGGCGGCTAGGGAAGGATTGAGCTTCTCGATAAGCGGCCTTTTCTTCGGTACGCCTACTCGAGCAACTATGTCCTCTAACCTTGGAGTAGGCTTGGGATATGGCCTTCGGTCCAATAGATCCTTCCACTGAATGCGGTCGTCGATAGGCAGCGTTGCTTCAAGGATCCGTCGATGCTCTTCTATACAAGCCAGCGCAGCCTCTGTATCCTGCTTGGCCCGCTCCTTCTCGTCTGCCACAGCTGCCCGCTCTCGAGCGCGCTCTTCCTCCTGGGCCCACTTCAAGAGCTGCTCGTTGACCTTGAACTCGACCTCCCTGCGGGTCCGACCTGTGACACGCTTGTATTTTCCGAGATAGTCGTTTCTGATCTCTACATAGTAGGTCAGTCTTGCCATTCCCCTGCCCTCAATCCAATCCCCCGGCGCACAGCACTACACCCTAGTGTACAAATTGGTGTAGAAAAGCTAAATGAGTGTCCTCGCAGGTCTCTTCTCACCCTCGTTTTATCTGCAAATTATCAATTTCTCCAGTAGGGGCGGTGGGACTCGAACCCACACTCCTTGTCAGGAACCGGATTTTAAGTCCGTTGCGTCTGCCTGTTCCGCCACGCCCCCGCGCTTCTTGTTTCTCCAAGTATCTGTAGTGCTGTGGCAATTGGGACAGAGAAGAACGACGTTGTCTCTGGTGTAGTCTCTGCCTGCACTTTTCCTGTGCATCTCCAGCATTATAGGCTCGCCGAGCCACTTATCGAGCCCACAACTCTCACAAACATTACCACGCTCTTCTATTAGCCTCAAGCGAACCGCGCTCTTCCCATCGGGGAAGTTGTTTCTCTTCTTACGCGCGGCTGCTTTTTCGTAAGCCTGGCGCTCGTCGACCGGGATGTGCCGTACCCAACCGCACACGGTTCGCCAGGGCACGTTGATCTCATCGGCGATGCTCCTGTAGCCGTAACCAGACATACGCAGCTCTATCGCCTTTTCGTACTCCGATCTTCTATTCTTGTACGGGCCGCGCATCCAAAACCCTCTCTGCGAAAGATCTTTGGGCTCAAGCCGCTGCCTCTGCCGTTGGGCTACGCCCCCGGGCTCCACAAGGAGTATAGCAACTAGCTTGTTTGCTCTGAACGTTCTACGCAGCCGGGACAGCGGGCAGGATCAGGGTAGGGAGTCTCGCCCAGGCGGGTGAGGGTCCACTCGGCGACCGGGTTGGGCAGGACGCCCGCGAGATGGAGGGCGGTGAAGGCGTGGAGGCACTTGATGCGACCAACGGTCTCCCCCTCGGAGCCGCCGACGCCGGCGACCCGGACGCCGTAGCGGGCGAGGTGCTCGGTGTGGGTCGCACCCACCGCTTCGGCGCCGATCTCTTCTTGCGCGGCGCGGACGCCACCCGTGGCTTCGACGCGGGAGATGGCCGCCTGGAGGGAAGGGCAGGTGATCCAAAACTTGGTGGGCATCTCGCGAC
>JAIVIG010000139.1 GCA_020200675.1 Actinomycetota bacterium | reverse complement strand
GTGGCGATACTGGAGGGCGTTCTCCGACAGGGACCCGCCCGAAGAGTTGCAGAAGCTGCTCGAGTGGGTGTTTTCGGGTGAAGGCCTCTGCCTCTATGTCCGCTAACAACAAACTACCGGTAGGAGCGGCGCTCTGGACTCTGCTCATCAGCGTCACCACCCCAACCGTAACCTGGCTCGTCGTCGCCGTCGGCCTCGCTCTGGACCACTGGCTCATCCTGCTCCTGCGCCGAATACCGCCCGGCCGCGAGCTGGAAGCCATATCTACCTGAACTACTCCTCGAAGAAGGGCTCGCCCTCAAGAGCGTACTCACGAGCTACCTCCTCGTTCAGCTCTACTCCGAGACCCGGCGCGTCAGGCACCCTTATGACCCCGTCCTCTATGACCAACCCGTCGAGGAGAGTCCCGTCGGGAGCGGTGACCATCTCCTCCCAGAACGGCACGCTCATCCCGTGCCACTCTAAGGCGAGAAAGTTTGGCACCGCCGCTGCGACGTGGGCTGAGGTTATGGTCCCTAAGGGGCTCGCTATGCAGTGGGGCGCCACCGCCACGTAGTGCGTGTCGGCCAGGTCGCAGATCCTCCTCCTCCCTTCTAAGAGGCCGCCGGCTTTCTGCAAATCGGGGGCGATGATGTCTAAAGCCTCCTTCTCTCGCCGCGATAGTAAACGCCGTCTGGGACCTTTACGCGAAGGCCGAGGGAAAGCCTCTCTGGAAGCTACTCGTGGACATGGGCCCGGAGGAGCTCGTGCGCTGCGTAGACTTCCGCTACATCACCAACGTCGTAACGCCCGAGGAGGCTCGGCTACGACGACGAAAAGCTCAGGCTCCTGTGTCGCGAAGCGGTCGAGGCCGGCTAGACGCACTTCAAGATGAAGGTCGGCTCGAACATCGAGGACGCCGTGAGACGAGCTACCCTTCTACTGGAGGAGGTCGGCCCGAACCGCAAGCTGATGATGGACGCAAACCAGGTCTGGGACGTGGACGAAGCGATACAGAACATGCAACGCCTCAAAGACTTCGATCCGTGGTGGATCGAGGAGCCAACAAGCCCCGACGACGTCCTGGGCCACGCCCGCATCGCGAAAGCCGTCTCCCCCATCGGCGTCGCCACCGGCGAGCACTACCAGAACCGCGTCGTCTTCAAGCAGCTCTTGCAGGCCGACGCCATCAGCTTCTGCCAGATAGACGCTTGCCGCCTGGCCGGCGTAAACGAAGTCCTCTCCGTACTACTTATGGCGGCGAAGTTCGGGGAGCCAGTATGTACCCACGCGAGCGGCGTAGGGCTGAGCGAGTATGTCCAGCACCTCTCGGTCTTCGACTACGTCCGCATCGGAGCCTCGCTGGAGAACCGCATTCTGGAGTACGTGGACCACCTTCACGAACACTTCCTGGATCCCGTCGTTATCCAGAACGGCCGCTACCAGGCGCCAACGGTGCCCGGATACTCCATCGAGATGCGCCCTGAATCACTAAAGAGGTATCGATTCCCCGAAGGTGTTGCCTGGTCCTCTTCGAGCCCCTAAGGGTTCTGCGGGGAAGCGGTGTCCCTTCTATGCTCAAAATCCGGTTCTCTCCGGGTAGGGTGGGTTCGAGTCCCACCTCCGGCACAAGTAGAAGTTTACGCGGATTGTAATATCCTGGCGCTCGAATGGCGAGATTCGCTTCCGCCATCTAGGATGGGTAAACGTCCTCCGACTCCTCCATGCCTTTCACCAGGGAGCGTAGCGTCTTGTCGCGAAGCTGGGGTATTTCCTCGATATAGCCGGTTACCCGCTCCCGCTTCTCCTCGTTCGCTTCGATCTTGAGGTCGAGATCCCCCCGTTCCCGCTCCAGCTCTTCGCGCTCCTGCCCGAGCTCGCGCAGGTACTCGTGCAGGTTGTTGCGGTGTTCCGTCAGACCGCGCAGGTACGACTCGAGAAGACTGTCGTGTTCCTCGATCCGCCCCGCGGCTCCGCCTTTCGCTTCTCGATCGTTCGCGAAGGACCGCTCTCGCGGCGCGAGACCTCGCGCCTTTGCCGACTTTTTCGATCTCGAGGAACCCGCGGGCTTTTCATTGGGTCTGGTCTTACTCACCGTCACGCCTCGCTTCGATCCCCGGATGGCCGATCTTGCTCGTTCACGAGCTGTTCTTGGCGGTCATCTTGCGCCACCAGGGAGCATAGTCTTTCCGGGTGGAGTGTTTTTTCTTGCGGGTGACGACGAAGTTTTTGCGTACCACGATCTTGCGCCGGAATTCCTTGCCGTCGGGGAAGTAGCCGACGAAATCCGCTCGCTGGAAGCCCTCGAGGTCCTGCGCCTCCTTGCCCTCGAAGAAGGCGTGCAAGGTCGCGCGCACCCACCGCTGGGATGGCAGGTTCAGCACGCCCAACACTTCGGTTGAGGCCGACTCCATGAGACGACCGACCGCCGGTGGCCTGCCGTTCCGGAGAAACTCCACGCGGACGCCGCGCAACCCCGTCGGCGCCGACTTCTCGTTGAACATCTCGATCTCGAACGAGCACGCGGCCCAGCCCAGCGGCTCGACCTCCGTCATGTCCCATTCCGACACTACGCAGCGCACCCTCTTGCGCTCTTTGAGGCGACGCCGGGCGAACATACCCGTTAGAACTCCGATCGTCGCAAATGCTCCGCCGACTACGGCCACGACCCCGCCCGCCAGGGCACCGTACAGGGCCGCCGTGACTTCGGGACTCATCCCCCGGACGACCTCCTACGCCAGGGAAAACGTCGCGCACCCTGGTACTCGCCGTGCTCAATGCCGCCCCTCCGAGCCGCGATCCATCCTCTATCCACTCCCCAACCCCAGACTCGATACTTGACCCAGAACGCGCCTCCCAGACTTTTCCCGGCCCGCGCCGTGGGTCCAAACGTACGACACCAGCGGAATTCTACCCCCATCGGATCCCTCGACGACGCCCGGCAAGGCCCCTCGACCCGTTACAAGCACCGGGGTCTAGCCGAGATGTAGGGCCGCCGTATGATCGAAACGCTACTTGTTGCGGAAAAGAAAATTCGACCGCTCGTCGGAGTTTTCGTCGAAGCTGGGTAGCAGAGAGTCGGGTGAGGACCACGACCCGCTCGAAGAGGCGCTGTGGGACGCCCCGCGAGCCATCGGCAGGCAGATAGAAGAGTGCTCCGGTAAAGCCCGGCTCAGGCGACCCGAACTGCACTAAACCGGCCCGGGGATGCCCGGAAGTCCTTTATGCGCCCCCCGCGCGAACTCCGCGGAGCACCGGCCACTCGGGAGAGTATAGTTACCCTCACGTCCGTAGATCGTGAGGAGGAGATGGTGTCCGACGACGCGAGGAATCGTGGCTCGGAAGCCCCGGCGCGCTCCGTGCTCGCGCTGGTCGGGTTCGTCGCCGCGTGCTTCGTCGCGGCTCTCGTCGGATCTGAGTTCACGGCGCCCTCCATACCGGAATGGTACGAAAGCCTGGCCAAGCCCTTCTTCACCCCGCCGAGCTGGCTGTTCGGACCGGTCTGGACGGCACTGTATCTGGCGATGGCCTTCGCTGGTTGGCTGGTGTGGCGAGGCGGGAGTACGTCCACGACCGCGTTGCCCCTGGCTTTGTTCGGCGGACAGCTCGTGCTCAACGCCCTGTGGTCGGTTCTGTTCTTCGGGCTGCGATCGCCGGGGGTCGCTCTGGTGGAGATACTGGTCTTGTGGGCCGCGATCCTCGCGACCTTGCTCTTGTTCCGACGTATCGGCCGGGAAGCCGGCTGGCTCCTGGCGCCTTACCTGGCGTGGGTAACATTCGCGGCGTTGCTGAACTTCGAGATCTGGCAGCTCAACGCTTGAGGAGCCGCACGGTATGCCATAGAGCCCCCAGAGCAGGAGCGCGTAGATCGGGACGTGCAAGGCCGCGAAGGCGAGATACCCCGCTTCGTCTCCCATCCTGGACGTGACCGGGAACATCCTCCACTCCCTGAACCTGACCGCATCCATCTCGTGGGCCAGCAGGAAACAAAACCCCAGCACGAAGAAAAGATGGTTCGTCATGGTCTGCTCTCCGAACCAACCCCCCAAGCACGTATGCCAAGGTCCTACTTGGAAGCTCGCTGTGAGTGCCGCTCGCGCAGCAGCAGGTACACGGGCAGTCCGAACGAGACGCCCACGGAGCACGTGGCCACCGCGGCGAGGGCGCGCTGCGCCCAAGGCAGACCTCCCCCGTCGAGCGCAAGGAAGGCCAGAACGACGGCGGCCGAGATCAGCACGTCCCAGGCGAAAAAGCTGCTTATGCGGTTGGCGAAAAGCTCCTCGAAAAGCAGCGGGAGGTCGAGACCGTTCTCGGCCAGCCAGGGCACGAACTGCGAGAGGGGCAACGCGGCACCAACGACGCACAACGCCCCATAGACGGCCTGCCTGTGGCGCGAACCTCCGCCCGTGATGGTCTCCTCGGCGACGGCGCGGCCCGGTCCCGCTCCTTGCGGCGACGTCTTCGTCATGCTCCATTCTCCTTCCCCGTCAAGTCCATAAACTTATCGCATAAGTTTATGTCGTAAGTTTATCTGCGGTATGATGGTTTCGTCAAGGGTTTTTCGGGAAGCTTCGAAAGATTTTTGGGAGGCACGCGGCATGCCACGCAGGGCGAGGATAAGCCGGGAGCAGATCGTGGCGGCCGCTATCGGGCTCGCCGATCGCGAGGGAATAGGAGCGCTGACCATGGCGAAGGTCGGCGCGGAGCTGGGCGTGGAGGCGATGTCGCTGTACAACCACTTCCCCAACAAGGGGGCGCTGTTGGACGGGATCGCCGAGGCGCTCGTGGCGGGGATAGGGATGCCCGAAGGCCACGAGGACTGGGAGGACTTCCTCAAGGAGGCACTGCGCTCGGTCAGGAGACTCGCCCGCGAGCATCCCGGCCTCTTCCCGCTGGTGTTGGACAGGGCGCCGGACCTCCTGGCGGAGGCGCGCCTGATCGAAGCGTACCTCGGGCTGCAGCGCGAAGCCGGCTTCTCCGGGGAGCAGGCGATGGTGGCCTTCCAGGTGCTCTCGAGCTTCGCTATAGGCTACGCGCTTTCGGAGATAAGGGGCTTCGCGCTGCAGCCCGGCCGCTCCAGGCTCAGCGCGCGCGAGCTCCCGCCCGGGGAGTTCCCCGAGATCCAAGCTATGGCCTCCTACTTCGAGAGTGTCGACCGCACCGCGGAGTTCGAGGCCGGCCTAGACCTCGTGCTGGCGGGCCTTAAAGCGGACAGGGACGAACGCAACCGTTCCTGGTTTTCTAATTGAAACGGAAGCTAAGAGAACACCACCTGCTGGAGCGCCTGCCATTGGCGCGGCTTCAGAGACTCGACCCGCCTTCGCCTCGCCATCCGTTCTCCCTCCGTCCGCCCTCCCGCTCCACGAAGATAGCCGAGGCACGAGGGCCCCGGCCGGCAGAACGGCGGTTGCTCTGCTACCGATCGCAGAGCTCTCCGAAAAACGCGTCGAACTCTTCGGCGTCCACGAACTCGCGCACGAGATCCAACAACTCCTCGGCTTCCTCCTCGCTGATCCCCAGCTCGCCCGCCAACCGCTCGACGACCCGGTCGCGGCAAGCATCCTCGCTTGATCCGCCATCCCCGGTTCCGACGTCGTCGCCCGCAGGGCCGTAGCTAACGATTCCTAGCGAGTTCTGTGCCTCTCCGGTATTGGCGACTTGCGCCACGGCCGGAACGGTGACCACCAACACCATCGCCAGCATTGCTGCAAGCAGCATCGACTTCCTCAACTTGTCCCCCCTCGTTGTTCTCTCGCGATCTCTCGCGGATCGCTCACGTTCGTTAATCGTACCCGAAGGTCAAAGAGATCGGAACACTCTTCGAAGAGTTTCTGAAGAGATGCGTGGTCGGATCGGGGCGGATCTGGCCTTCCACCGAGAGGTCCGGCTAACGAGAGCCCGGAATACGAAGCTCGCGCCACCTACCTCGAACCCTTGCTCACCGCGCCCTTTTAGCACAACTTTAACTCCCGATTTTCCCTCCTGTAACTCAGGTCGCCAGCCGATCCACTATCATCTTGGGTGCGCGACGGGCCCTCGTTCTCCACTACGACGCAGCAGAACCCGTTGCGCGCCTCTTTACCCGAGGCTCCGGCACCAAAGGGCATCACAAGGCTTGCACACCCTTCCCTCTTCCCCGGAGCCTCGACTCTCCGTTTGCCGCGCGCTCGCGATGCCGTTCGTAGCACCCACGCAAGGGACAAGGCCTGGATCGCTCGTCGGCGCCACCAGACCCGCCAGAGCAGTCCTCTCTATAAGGACGAAGAAGCCGGGGCGTGGAGCCCCGGCCCGAGAGCGTTCTCTTAACGCAACCGGGGCGGACCCATGAAAGAGTCCGCCCCGGCTGCTTTCGGCTAACTGCTACTTACGTTAGCCGATTTTTCTTCGGCTTTCTCTAGCGACGATCCCGCCGGGCAGACTTAACGGCAACCAGCCCGCCACCGACGAGTAGGACGCCGGCGCCCAGACCCAACAGCGAGGCATTGATGGGGATGCCACCACTCTTCGGGAGGTCCTTCTCCTCCTTCTTCTCCTCCTTCTTCTCCTCCTTCTTCTCCTCCTTCATCTTGTCCTTCTCTTCCTTCTTCTCCTCTTCCTTCTTCTTCTCCTCTTGCGCCATGGCGGGCGCGACGGCTACGGTCATCGCCGCCAGGAGCAACGCCGCCGTGAGAACCAGAATTATGCGCTTCATGCGCACAACCTCCTTTCTGTCGCGGTTTCCCGCGGATCGCTTGTACCTGCGCGACGATACCCGAAGAGAAGGAACATCTGAACACTTTTTAAAGAGATTTAAAACAGGTTTTCGAGTGATTTAACTCAAGGGCCTGTGCGGGGCTTGGATCGGTTGTATCTCGTCGTCGAGCCACCGGTGAGGTGGCTCTCTCTTGCTCTGCCGGGTCGTCTCATGCGCCGGTTGGAGACTCGGGTTGCCCGGGTACCAGTGAGTCCGTAGAATCCTGCTTCGTAGACCGGTTAGCGAAGGGCGGAAAGGATCTCCATGACCCATCCCTGGCACGACGTTCCCATCGGCGAGGACGCTCCAGACGAGTTCAGCGTCGTGATCGAAGTCTCCAAAGGCTCGAAGGTCAAGTACGAGCTCGATAAGGACACCGGTCTCTTGGAGGTCGACCGGATCCTGTACTCGTCCGTGGTCTACCCGGAGAACTATGGCTTCATACCGCAGACGCTAGCCGACGACGACGACCCGCTGGACGTCATAGTGCTGATGCAGGAACCCGTCCAGCCCATGAGCCTCCTGGAGGTGCGCCCCATCGGCATGCTGCCAATGGTCGACGAGGGCGAGAACGACGAGAACATCATCTGCATACACGTCGAGGACCCGCAGTACATGGCCTTCAATAACGTCAACGAGTTTCCGGAGCACCGGTTAAACGAGATAAAGCAGTTCTTCAAGGAGTACAAGAACCTGGAGGACAAAGAGGTGGAGGTCGGGGAGATCAA
>JAIVIG010000138.1:3760-10817 GCA_020200675.1 Actinomycetota bacterium | reverse complement strand
CGCGTAACGTCTCTCCCGGCAATCATAGGCACAAAAAGGGCCGGGCAGCCAATTCGCCCGGCCCTAACGTTCTGGCCCCGTCAAGCGTTAGTCTCGGACGACCTCGCGGAGCTCTCCGCTCCGTACGTCGTAGATCGCGCCGGAGATAGAGATGTCGTCGGGGATGAGGTCCGAGTTCCGGAGCGTCTCGACGTCGTCGCGCACGCTCTGTTCGAGGTCCGAGAACGGGAGGAAGTCGCGGCCCGTGGCATCCACGCCGAGGTCCTCCTTTATCTTCGCCGTCAGGTCCTCGTTGCCGAAGGTCATCATCCCGCAGTCGGTGTGGTGGACGACCACGATCTCCTCGGTCCCGAGGAGCCGCTCGGAGATGACGAGGGAGCGGATGGCATCCTCCGATACCCGCCCGCCGGCGTTCCGGATCACGTGCGCGTCCCCCAACTCGAGTCCGAGGAACTTTGCGGGATGCAGCCTCGCATCCATGCACGTCAACACCGCGACCCCGCGAGCTGGGGGCATCGGCAAGTCTCCCTCGTCGAAAGAAGCCGCGTAACGCTCGTTGGCCTCTCGAAACTCGTCGAACCGTGCCACCGCACCACCTCCCGTTTGACGAACGAACCCGATCATTCTAAACGTCGTGCGGTTTGCCCGCGAGTGAGACGCAGCGACTCTCGCTAGCGGACCCGGCGGAGGCGAGAGCTTGCGTGGGAGCGGTCGAAGAGGCGGTCCAGGTAGCGGTCCGCCACCCAGGCTCCGGCGGCGCCCCCGATCACGCCGAGCACGACGTCGAAGATCGTGTCGGGCAGGGCGTGGTCGATGCTGGCGGCGGGGAAGAGGTAATCTAGCAGGATCTCGACGATCTCCCAGCCTACCGCGCCGACGAGTCCGATCACGCTCCCCGTGACCAAAGCGTGGCGGGGCGTGTCGAAGAACTCGTCGTCGCCCCCATACCGGTAGACGATTTCGGCCGTTATCGCCACGAGCGTGAACGGCGTTATGACGTGCGCGATCTCGTCGTAGAGCGGCGCCGGCTCGAAGATGTCCCACAGAAAGCCCGCCCCGTTCAACAGCGTGCAGAACACGATTAGATAAACGACCCATCGCCGCGGCATCTAAACGCCTCCTCTGCCTTCGAACCTCATGCCTGCGAGTCTACCAGCACCGTCCCGTCTCGAAGCAGACGGCGGCGATGATAAGCTACCCTCCCGTTGACGATTCACGAAGAGGAGGCGAATGACCAGCGGTTACATACCGGCGTCCGGGGAGCCCGGACCGGACAAGATACTGGCGGCGCTCAGGGAGGCGATCCGCGAAGATCCGGGCCTCCAGGAACGCCGGGCCGAGGACGTCTCGCGCGACCTCGCCAGCCGGGGCTATCTGGAGCAGGAGCCCTCCCCCGCCCTCGTCGCGGAGATGCTGGATACCCTCGAACGCGAAGAAGGGTAGGGATGCGGATGTTAGTACCCGTGCCCGGAAGGTCCGGGTAGGTTAAAGTGGTTGCCGGATCGGTTTTCGGAGAGGAGTAGCGGTGGATCGAGGAGGAAGTGTAGACCCGTTCGCGGAGCTTAAGGAAGTTGGTGACGAGTACACGGTCTACGACTCGCACTACGAGAAGCTCGGCAGGGTGGACGATCTGCTGATGGACGAGAGGGACCGGGTGTTGTACGTCGGCGTGAAGATGGGTTTCTTCGGGACCAACTCCACGTTGGTCCCGACGGAGATCATCCGGGTCAACGATCGGCGGCGCCTGATCGAGGTCTCCGAACCTGCCGACACGATCCGTCACGCCCCCCACTTCGGCAGGAGCGAGGAGCTAACGCCCGAGCTGGAGAACCACGTCCGCACCTACTACGGCCTCGAAAGCCTCCAACCCTCGCCGGACCACGAACCCCAAGGTCCGAACATCCCGGAAGAACCCGCGAAAAGCCCCGACCATCCCGACCGCGAAGACTGGGCGGAGACCGTCCCGATCGAGCGGATGGAGACGGAAGAGCGCTCCGCCCCAGAGAGCGAAGGCCCCCGGGAAGGCACGCCGGAACGCGAGGCATCAGGTCCCGTCGGCGATCGGGAAACCGAACGTACGGGCTCCGACGAGCCGATCAGCGAACGCGTAAGCGACGAACCGAGTAGCCCCTGGAGCCGGATCACCGGCAGCGGTGTGACGGTGCATCGCCTGAGGAGGTAAGGAGTAGCGTGGGGCTTCACCAGGCGACATAATCCACTCCTAGGAAAGCCTTCGAGCGGGAAGGAAACTCATGCCATCGAACCTTATCCGGTGGAGCGGGCTGGCCGCCTTGGTGGGTGGTGCGCTGTTCGTCATCGGTGACTTGCTGGGCCTGGCCAGTATCGGCGAGGAGTCCTTTGCCGAGACCGCCACGACGGGTACTTTCATCCTCCAACAACTGATGTTTCTGCTCGGCATGGTGCTGATACTATTTGGTCTCTTCGGGCTGTACGCGAGCCAGTCGGAGGCCGCCGGTACTCTGGGACTTGTCGGCTTCCTGGTGGCCTTCCTCGGCACAGCGCTGGCGGCGGGCGCCAGCTGGGCTCAGACCTTCATCGCGCCATTACTGGCGACCGAGGCCCCCGAATTTCTCGAAACGGAACCCATCGGGTTCGTACTGTCGTTCACCATATTTGCCCTCGGCTGGCTGCTGTTTGGCGTAGCTACGTTGCGCGCTGGCGTCTACCCGCGTTGGGCTGCCGTACTACTCATAGTCGGCGCGGTGATAACCTTCTTTCCTTTCCTACCAACCCCTGCCGTCGTCCTTGGTGTGGCCGTAGCTTGTTCGGGCTTTCTCCTCTTCACGGGAAGAGGCGCATCAGCCGAGCAGCCCTCGCGTGTGAACTAGGCAGACTCACAGTTCCAGCGGATACGGCGCAGGAACTCACCGTGTGTAGAAGCTCAACTACCAGACCGTGGCTCCGCCGTCCACGACGACCGTCTGGCCGGTCACGTAGGCGGCGGCGGGGGAGGTGAGAAAGAGGACCGCGCCCTTTATGTCCTCCGGGTTGCCGAAGCGGTGAAGCGGGATGTCTCCGAGCATCTTGTCCTCGAACTGCTCGATCAGGCCGCCGCTCATCTTCGTCGGGAACCAGCCGGGGGCGATGGCGTTGACGTTTATGCCGTGCTTTGCCCAGCTCGTCGCGAGGGACCGGGTCATGGAGATAACGGCGCCCTTGCTGGTGTTGTAGCCGATGGTCTGCATGTACTCGGGATCCCCACCTATGAGCCCGGCCACCGAGGAGATGTTGACGATGCGCCCGCCCTCGCCCCGCTCGATCATGCGCCGCCCCACCGCCTGGGACATGAGGAACGTCCCGCGCACGTTGACCCGCACCACCTGGTCGAACTTCTCTAGCGGCATCTCTTCGGCCGGAGCCCCCCACGTCGCCCCGCTGTTGTTGACGAGCACGTCTATAGCACCAAAAGCTTCTTCGGTCTCGGCGACCGCCCTGTCCACGTCCTCGGGGTCTGTGACGTCGCAGGAGAGCGCGAGCGCCTTGCCACCGCGGCCTTCTATCTCCGTTTTTACCTCGTCGAGCGCCTCCTTTTTGCGGGAGCAGAGCACGACGCTCGCCCCGGCATCGGAGAGGGCCTCGGCCATGTACTGTCCCAGCCCGCGTCCCCCGCCGGTCACGACGGCCGTCTTACCGTCGAGGCGGAACAGGTCCAGCGCGTTCGCCCGCGCACCAGCTTCCGTACTCATCTAATCTCCTCTCAGCTCGTAGCCTGCGACGAAGCTTCTGTCTTCGCCCTCTCCTCGTCGGCGAGCACGCGCCTCAATAGCTTCCCGACGGTGCTCTTGGGCAGCTCGTCGCGGAACTCGACGGCTTTGGGGGCCTTGTAGGGGGCGAGGCGTTCCTTGCAGAAGGCCAGGACCTCTTCTTCGGTTACCTCGTTGCCGGACTTTCGGACCACGAAGGCCTTGACCGTCTCACCCCGGTACTCGTCCTCGACGCCGATGGCCACCGCTTCGGCCACCCCCTCGTGCTCGTAGAGGACCTCTTCGATCTCGCGCGGGTAGACGTTGTAGCCGCCGGCGGAGATCATGTCCTTCTTGCGGTCCACTATGTAGAAGTACCCGTCCTCGTCCATACGCGCCACGTCACCGGTGTGCAACCAGCCGTCGCGTAGGACCTCGGCCGTCTCCTCGGGCATGTTCCAGTAGCCCTTCATGACCTGCGGACCCTGTATGACGAGCTCGCCTGGTTCCCCGACCGGCATCTCCCGCGTCCCGGTCTCGACGTCCACGATACGCGCGTCCGTGCTCGGGATCGGGACGCCAATGCTCCCCTCCCGCCCCTGGCCGGCGAAGGGCGGATTGATATGAGTCACCGGTGAAGCCTCCGAGAGCCCGTAACCCTCGAGGAGTGGTCGCCCGGTCTTCTCCTCGAAGGCACGCTTGAGGTTCACCGGCAGCGGCGCCCCGCCGGAGTTGTACGTCCGGATCCTGTCGAAACCGTACTCCCTGAGGTCCGCTCCGCTGCTGTTGATAGCCATGTACATCGTCGGCACCCCGGAGAACATCACAGGGTCCTCGTCCTTGACCAGATCCATGACCTCCTCCGCGTCGAAGCGAGGCAGGAGAAGCTGGTTCAGGCCCTGGCGGATACCGAAGAGCATCACGCACGTGAAGCCGAAGATGTGGAAGAAGGGCAGTATCGCGACTATCTTCTGGTTGTTCGAGAAAGCGGCGGGATCGTCGATGAACACGTCCAACGTCTGCTGCACGTTGGCGACGAGATTGCGGTGCGTGAGTATCGCCCCCTTCGAGACCCCGGTCGTTCCGCCAGTGTACTGGAGCACCGCCACGTCCTCGACCGGGTCAACCGCTACCGGCGGAGCAGGCTCGGCGTCCGCCGCGAGGACCTCCCCGAAGCTCTCGTGCCCGCTCTCCAGGCCCTCCGGCTCGCCCTCGAAGTCTACGACGATCACGTTCTTCAGCGCGGTCCGCCCCATCACGTTCTTTATGCGTGGGTACGCGTCGGAGTAGACGATGATAGTCTCGGCGCCCGAATCTTCGAGGATGTGTTCGATCTCGCGCTCCACATACATAGGGTTGAGCTGCGTAACTATCGCCCCTAGCCGCACCGTGGCGAGGAAGCTAACTACGTACTGGGGGCAGTTCGGGAGCATGAGCGCGACCCGGTCACCCTTTTTCACTCCGCGGACGGCGAGTGAGGCGGCCATCTTCTCCGAGAGGGTTTCGAGGCGGGCGAAGTCGAACGTCGTCCCGTAGAACGTCAGGGCCGTCTTGTCGCGGTGCTCCTCGACGGAAGCGCGGAAGAAGTCCATCAAGGAGCCCTCGTAGATCTCCGTCTCCGGCGAGGTATGCCCCCTGTAGACGCGAACCCAGGGCTTCTCCGTGCGAAACATGCTGCCTCCTGACCTCTCTTTCCCACCCGTTACTATACCCGCATCGTGCGACAAGGTTTCGCTCGTGGAGCAGACGGAATACTTCTTCAGGCGCAGGTTGCGGAATCTGGACCGGAAAGGCGACGGTCGGACTCCGCGTGAAAGAGGAGGCGAGGGTTTTGGAGATCGAGTATTGGCAGGAGTACGACGCCTGCAGAGCTCCTCTTTCTATAGCACGACCGGTCGTGCTATTCTGTTTGCATGGCGAAGTTGGAGGCCACGCACGAGCGCATTCTCAGGCGAGGTCTGGAAATCGTGAGCTAACGGGGCGTAACGGGCGTGAGCCTGGGCGGCCTGGCAGAGCGGGTGGGGCTCTCGAAGAGCGGGCTATTCGCGCACTTCCGCTCCAAGGAGGATCTGCAGGTCGAGCTCCTGCGCTTCGCCGAGGGGGCGTTCGAGCGCGAGATCGCTCCCGCCTTCGAGGCGCCGGAGGGCCTGCCGCGTCTGCGAGCGTTCGTAGGACGGTGGCTCGGATGGGCGTCGCGCTGCGGCTTGCCTGGGGGCTGCCCCTTCGCGGGAGCGGTCTTCGAGCTGGACGACGCCGAGGGCCCGGTGCGCGACTACCTGGTCGCGGGTCAGGAGGCGTGGGCCGGGATGGTCAGAGGGTTGGTGGAGGCGGCGGTGGCCCTCGGGCACCTGCGCGAGGATCTCGACGCCGAACAATTCGCCTGGCAACTGCACGGGATCTACCTCGCCCACCACGTGTCGCAGCGCCTGACGCGCGACCCGAACGCGGATAGGCGGGCTCACGCTGCCCTGGATGCCCTACTTGACTCGGCACGACCCGCATAGGCGCAAAGGAGCAGGACCCGCCCAGGAGGCGATAGGCACCGTTGCGAGCATTCGGGTCCTCGTGGTCGACGACGAGAAGAACCTGGTAAGGCTGTTGCGCGGCTACCTGGAGTGGGAGGGCTTCGAGGTACACGAAGCCTTCGACGGCCCGGCCGCGCTCGACATGGTCGGAGCGGTGGACCCCGAGGTCGTGGTCCTCGACTGGATGCTGCCGGGACTTGACGGGGTGGAGGTTCTGCGCCGGATGAGGCGCTTCTCTCAGGCGTACGTCATCGTGCTGACCTCCCGTTCGGAGGAGACGGACAAGATCGTGGGTCTCTCCTCCGGGGCCGACGACTACCTCACCAAGCCCTTCAGCCCCGGGGAGTTGATTGCGCGCGTCAGGGCCATGCTCCGCCGTCCGCGAGACGCGTCGCCCGAGGACCCGGAGAGCACTCCGGCGTTGAGATTCGGCGACCTGGCCGTGGACGCGGATTGTCGCGAGGTGAGACTGCGCGGCGAACCAGTGAGGCTGACGGCGCTCGAGTTCGACCTGCTCGCGACCCTGGCATCGCGTCCGGGATTCGTCTTTTCGCGCTCGCGTCTCCTGGAGCGGGTGTGGGGAGAGGGCTACTTCGGCAGCGACCACGTGGTGGACGTGCACGTTGCCAACCTGCGCAAGAAGATAGAGGAAGATACCGCGAACCCCCGCTACGTGGAGACCGTTCGCGGGGTCGGCTACAGGTTCGCCCGGCGATGAGGAGGGCGTTTCGCCACCTGACGTCCTATAACCTCAGGGCGAAGCTCTTCTTCTCCCACCTGCTGGTCGCCCTGGTGGGGACCGTCACCTTCGTGACCGTCTCCCTCGCG
>JAIVIG010000138.1:0-3704 GCA_020200675.1 Actinomycetota bacterium | reverse complement strand
CGCCGCATGTTGGCCGCGACCCGCCGCGTCTCCGCCGGGCGCTACGGCGAGCGCGTGCCCCTGCAGGAGCCCGACGAGCTGGGGGAGCTCTCCGAGGGCTTCAACGCCATGGCGGCCGCCCTCGAAGCGGGCGAGCGGAGGCGCAGGGAGTTCATCGCCGACGTCTCCCACGAGCTCAAGACCCCGATCTCTACACTAGAGGGCTACGCGGAGGGTTTGATCGACGGGGTGGTCGAGCCTTCGGAGGAGGCCTACGGCCTAATGTACGCCGAAGCCGAGCGCATGCGGCGGCTCGTGGACGACCTGCGCCAACTCTCGCGCGCCGAGGCCGGCCAGCTCCCGCTGGCCCTCGCATCCGTGCCGGCGCGGGGGATGGTGGCGCGCGCCGTGGAGGTCATGATGCCGCTGTTCGCCGAGAAGGGCGTAGAGCTCGGGAGCAAGGCCGATGAAGGGTTGCCGCCGGTGTCGGCCGACCCCGACCGGCTCGTGCAGGTCTTGACCAACCTGCTCGGCAACGCCTTGCGGCACACCCCGGCGGGAGGACGGGTCGCGGTGAGCGTCAAAGCTCGGGAAGAAGGGTTGACCTTCGTCGTCGAGGACACGGGGATGGGGGTGGCGCCCGAGCATCTGCCGCGCGTGTTCGAGCGGTTCTACAGGGTGGAAAAGTCGCGCTCGCGTGAGGGCGGGGGGTCCGGCCTCGGGCTCACCATCTCCCGGGCGCTGGTCGAGGCGATGGGCGGCCGGATGTGGGCCGGTAGCGCGGGGCCGGGCAAGGGAGCGACCTTCGCCTTTTCCCTGCCGACCGCGACCGAGGGCGACCCCGGAGGGCGATCCCGAGAGTCTTGAGCGAAGCTTGATCCCATCCCGATATCTCCTTCTGGGACGACCCTGAAGGGCAACCCCGAAAATCTTGATCCAAGCTTGATCTCGGGCTGAGGATTTCTTGGAGCGGCGATCCTATCTTAACGTGGGGCGATGGAGGACGAGGAGCAAGGATGCAAGAGATAGCGTCGCATACTACTCTCGAGGTACCCGCGGGCACGCCATCCTGGTCCGGGCTCGACGAGACGCGAGAGAGGGAGTGTCGCGAGCTCGTGGAGACGCTTCACGGGTTGGGGGTGGTGCCGCCGGTCCGCCGCTACGAGGTCGGGGAGGACATCTTCCTGGAGGACGAACCCGGCGACGGGCTCTACGTCCTGACCGAGGGCATGGCGAAGCTCTCCAAAACGCACTCGGGGATCAAGGAAGCGACCCTACGGCTCCTGGGACCCTGGGAGGTCTTCGGGGACCTTGCGCCGGGCATACACCTCGCCCAAAGCGCCGACGCGCAGGCCTTCACGGCCTGCGAGGCGATCAAAGTTCCCAAGATCTTCGTCGAGAGAGCGTCGAGGATGGATCGGGAGGTGACCCTTCGATTGCTCGCGCTCCTCGGGCTGGAGCTCGCCCACCACAGGGAGCTCGTGGGTTGCCTCCTCCCACGCGCGACCGATGCCCGGCTGGCCGTACTGCTGCCCATCCTGGCCCGCAAGTTCGGAGATGCAAGCGGCGACGCCGTCTTGCTGCCGCGCCTTACCCACTTCGATCTGGCGGCGATGGTGGCCTCCACCCGCGAGTCGGTCACAGCCGCCATGCGGTCCCTCAGGCGACGGGGCCTGCTCGAGAGAGAAGGCCGGCTCATCTCGATACTCAAGCTCGAAGAGTTGTCGGAGATCGGCCGCGCGGGAGGTTGGATACCGTGACCAGGAGAGAGGCGCGAGTACCGAGGGAGCTCTTGCCGGAAGCTCCAACGCCCGGCTACACGATCGGGTTGCCCTGCTTCTCGAAGATCCTGAACGCCCCCGTCCCTATCGCGACCAGGTTCCCTTCCTCGTCATAGACCCGCCCCTCGGCGGTCGCCGTCCGGCGCGTCCGATGCAAGACCTCGCTCCGGCACGTGATGCGCCCCTCCCTGACAGCCCCCAGGAAATGCACGTTCATCTGCGTCGTCGCCGTGCGAAGGCCCACGAGCGACGACACTGAGAGTCCCATCGCGTTGTCTATGAGCGAGGTGTAGACACCGCCGTGTAGCGTCCCGTTGCCGTTGAAGTGTATCTCGTCGGCGTCTATGTACAGGACCGCGTAGCCTGGATCCACCTCCCCCACCTTGACCTTGATGTGGTTCGAGAACGTGACCTCCTCGTCGAAGTACGAGGCCAGCCGGTCGAGCTGCTCCCGATCCAACGCCTCCGCGCCTCCATCCGTCATATTCCTCCTCGTTGGTGGATTACCTGCCTAATGTTCCCACAAAAGCCCTCGTGTAAGGCTTCCGGTCCCTCTCTTGGGGCTACTCTCCCCGGAAACGCGGCTCGCGCTTCTCCAGAAAGGCCGTGGTGCCCTCGCGCTTGTCCCCGGTATCGAAGAGCACGGCCTGGGCGAGCCTCTCGATGACGAGCCCGGTCTTCTGGTCCGTCTCGAAGCCGGTGTGTACGGCGAGCTTGGCGAGACGCACGGCGAGCGGACCCCGGCTGAGTATGGTCGTAGCCGTCGTCCGCACTTTGTCCATCAGGCCCTCTTCGTCATCGGCGACCTGGGTGACGAGGCCGATGCGGTGGGCTTCTTCGGCGTCTATCTTCTGGCCGGTGAGGATCATCTCTATGGCCCTGCCCTTGCCGACGAGCCTGCTGAGACGCTGCGTGCCGCCGGCGCCGGGGATGATCGCGAGCGTCACCTCCGGCAACCCGAACCGGGCGTTCCCGGAGGCGATGCGTACGTCACAAGCCATCGCGAGCTCGCAGCCACCGCCCAGGGCGAGGCCGTTGACGGCGGCGATCGTCGGCTTCTCGTAGGCTTCTATCTCGTCGTAGACGCCCTGCATCACCGAAGCGAGCGCGTCGAGCGCGGTCCTCTCCCTCAACTCGCCGATGTCCGCCCCGGCCGCGAAAGCCCTCTCCCCCGCACCCGTGAACACCACGACGCCGACCTCCCGGTCGTGCCGGAACTCGGCGAGCGCCTGCCGGACGTCGCCCAGGACCTGCGTGTTCAGGGCGTTGCGGGCGTCGGGGCGGTTTATGGTGATCTCGCCGACGCCGTTCTCAACCGCCGTCAGGATCGTCTCGTACTCGGCCAAGGTTTCTCCTTCTCTAGCGAACGCCTCTTAGCGGACGACGTCGCCGTCTTTGGTGTACTCGTAGATACCGCGACCGGACTTCTTGCCGAGGTGCCCGGCGGCGACGCGCTTTCTCAGGAGGGGCGAGGGGCGGTACTTCTCGCCGAGCGTCTCGTGCAGGTATTCGAGGTTCCTCAGGCGGGTGTCGAGCCCGACGAGGTCGGCGAGCTCCAGGGGGCCCATCGGGTAGCCCAGGCCGAGCTTCAGGGCCTTGTCTATGTCCGGGGCGCTCGCCACGCCCTCGACGAGCATGTTCATCGCCTCGTTGCCCACCAGGCAGTTGATACGGCTCGTGACGAAACCGGGGAACTCGTTGACCTCGACGGTCTCCTTGCCCATCCTCTCGGCCACGCCCCGGGCTACCTCCACCGTCTCGTCGGTCGTTTCGACGCCCCGGATCAGCTCGACCAGCTTCATGCGGTGGGCCGGGTTGAAGAAGTGCATGGCGATGCACCTCCCCGGACGGTCCGTCGCGGCGGCGATCTCCGTCGGGCTCATGGTCGAGGTGTTCGTCGCGAGGACCGTCTCCGGCTCGCACAGCCCGTCGAAGCGTTCGAAG
>JAIVIG010000396.1 GCA_020200675.1 Actinomycetota bacterium | reverse complement strand
AGCTTTACGAGGAGGATCTTGGCGTTTGCCCTGTTGGGGGTGTGCGCGATCTCGCTGCGGCTCGCGTGGGGGATCTCGGGGGAGTTCCCAGTCAACCTCGGCGCGCCGGCCTTCGCCCAGCAGCAAGGCGGGGGGTGTACGCCGGTGACCGAGATCGAGGGTCGCGGCGACCAGCAGAGCGAGCCGTTCCGGATCACCGGCCAGAGCTTCAGGGTAGTCTTCGAGGCAGACAACCCCGGCGAGACCGACGGTTACGCTTTCTTCAACGTAATCGACGAGAACGACGGGATCTTGCAGCCCGACTCCCAGGACCTCTCCTCAGATAGCCCGACCCGGGTGGAGGGCGAGGCGACCTTCTCCAGCGGCCCCGGAGAATACGCCATCGAGATAGCCTCCGAGGAGGCCGACTACACCATCACCGTCGAGGACTGCGGCGCCTCCGCCGCCGTGCAAACCGCGAGCCGGCAGCCCGCCGCTCTTCCCCGAACCGGACAGGACAACACCCGCAGGTTACTGGAGGCCGGCGGTCCCACCGACGGTCCCGTGCCCGCCATGCCCGGCGGCGGCTGTCCGAACGAGTACCCGGTCGAGAGAGGTGGCGCCTGTTACGGGTAGCTCGCTGCGAGGTTATCCCGGCAGGCTGATGATCTGGCGTCCCATGAGGCTCCCGACGAGCTCGACGGCGAGTTCGGCGGTACCGTTCTTCGCGTCGAGGATCGGGTTGATCTCGACGACGTCCAGAGACGTGACGACGGTTGCCTCGTTGACGAGCTCCATGACGAGGTGGGCCTCGCGGTAGGTAAGCCCTCCCCTTACGGGCGTCCCGACACCGGGCGCTATCTCCGGGTCCAGGACGTCGAGGTCGAAGGAGAGGTGTACCCCATCGAGGTGCGAGAGGTCTTTCAGGGCGCTCCGCACCACGCTCGCGACGCCGTAGGCGTCCACTTCTTTCATAGTGTAGACGTTGACCCCGGCCCTGGCGAGGGACTCGCGCTCCTCCCGGTCCAGGGAGCGCAGGCCCACAATGGCGACGTCTTCGGCCCGGACTGTCGTCCCGCCGCCGATACCCACGAGGTCGGGGTGACCGCGACCGGTGAGGATGGCGAGTGGCATGCCGTGGACGTTGCCGGAGGGGGAGGTTTCGGGCGTGTTGAAGTCGGCGTGGGCGTCGAGCCAGAGTATGCCGGTGCGCCCGGCCCCGGAGGCGTCCGCGGCGCTCGCGACCCCCGAGAAGGTGCCGATGGAGATGGAGTGGTCCCCGCCGAGGAACACGGGGAAGAGACCCCCGGAGACCATCTCCGCCGCCCGGACGGCGGCCCTCTCACAGACGTTCCGGACGGCGTCGACGTATCTGATCCCGGCGTTCTCCTCGACGGTCTCCGGGATCGGGGTCTCCACGTTGCCGAGGTCGGCGACGGCGTAGCCGAGGTCTTCGAGGGCGGCGCTCAGGTTGGCGTAGCGGATGGCGCTCGGGCCGACGTCCACGCCGCGACGGTCCTGCCCGAGGTCCATTGGGATACCCAGGATGCCTACCGGACGGCGCATGCTCCCCGAAGTTTCGTCAGGCAAAGGCCACGCCGCCGGAGCGGCGGGGGTCGGCGGCGGCCTCGAAGAGGCCCTCCGGGGTGCGGCGCACGGCGTTGACCCCGCCGAAGAACATCGAAGGTTCGTCGTAGGCGAGGATCCGCTCGTAAGCCGAGAGGTCGGGTTTCTTCGCCCCGGCCTCGTAAGCGAAGAGGTCCCCCTCGGCGTGCAGACGTGGGGCATCGACGGCGGCCTCCAGCGGAAAGCCGAGGTCCACCACGTTCGCCAGAGTTTGCATGATGGCCGTGGGGATACGAGAGGCGCCGGGCGACCCCAGAGAAACCAGGTCGCCGTCGTGGGAAGAGAGGATGGTCGGGCTCATGCTGGAGATCAGGCGCTCGCCGGGTTCTAGCGCGTGGAAGCCTTTGGGGTTTAGCTCCGGTTCGCCTAAAGTGTTGCCCATCGGGATGCCGGTACCGGGGATCACGATTCCGGAACCGTAACCCATGCTGGCGGTGATAGAGACGGCGAGCCCGGTCTCGTCCACGCAGGAGAGGTGGCTGGTGTGCGGAGAGCCGAAGATTCGGGCGCGTTGGGCGCGCACGTAATCCTCGCCCGTCAGGCGCTCGGCCACCGAAGCGTTCTCGGCGATCTCGGTGTAAGCCCGATCCCGATCCTCCAGGGCGTACTTCATGGCTCCGGCGAGTACCTTTGCGTGGTCGGCGTCGGGGAGGGCCGTGAGGTCGTAGCCGGAGACGACGCGCATCATCTGCGCAAGCGTCGGACCGCCGGCCGAGGGCGGACCGTTGGTGTGGACGGTACGATCCTCGTAGGCGAAGGAGAGTGGCTCCCGGACTATCGCTTCGTAGGTGGCGAGGTCTTCCTCGGAGATGATGCCACCCTCCCGCAGGATGTACGAGGATATGCGGCGTGCCAGCTCCCCCCTGTAGAAGAGGTCCACCCCCTCTTCCCCGACCGCTTCCAGCGTGTCGGCGAGCTCCGGGAACCGGATCTCCTCACCGATGCGGTAGACCCGGCCGTCGGTGTAGAAGTTCTTCCGGGTCTCGTTGGTAAGCCTGAGGACCTCTTCGGCCACCTCGAACCACATGCCGCTCGTCTTGGGCACCCTGAAGCCTTCGCGGGCCAGCCGCACGGCCGGGGCGAGCGCCTGGCGCAGGGTGAGCCTCCCGTGCCGGCGCAACAGGAGCTCCCAGCCGCGCAAGGAGCCCGGCACGGCGCACGAAGCGGCCCCGACGATTGACTTCACGCCCGCGCCGTACTTCAGGATCATGGTCGTCGGGCTACCTCCGGCCCCGAAGGCGGACGGCGACAAACCCTTCCCCGGCATGCAGTCGTAGTAGTCGATCAACTCCGCCCCTCCGGTCTCCCCGCCGGGCGCCTCTCCCCCTACGACCTCCGCGCCACCGGCAGGCACCCTGACGAGGGCGAAACCGCCGCCGCCGATGCTGCTCATGAGGGGCTCGGTGACGGCGACAGCGGCGGCCGCGGCTACGGCGGCGTCGGCCGCGTTGCCGCCGGCCCGGTACGTCTCGGCTGCGGCCTCGGCAGAGTAGTGCGTGCCGGCGGAAGCCGCGAAGCTCGTCTCCAGTCGGGTCCGTCCGGAAGAGTTCATAGCCGGTATTATAGGCGTCCCGCTCACCGGTGATTGGTAGCGCCTGGACGGACGCGTGGACCGGGTAGTTCTCGGCATCGTTGTTGGATCGACGGAGCGAAGCTCGGATGCGCCCTCGAAAATCCTGACATCCCAACCTGCCCGGTGCCTGGCTTCTCGCTCGCCAGAGACACACGAGAATTTATCGGCGGGCGATCAGGTCCAGAAAGATGTCCGCGGCATTAGTAATTGGCTATGATACCTACCCGGGTGGGAGGCTAGCGGAAGGGGCACTGTTTTGCACGGAGAAGGCGTAAGCGGAGCCAGAAGGGGTGAAGACGGTAGCGCCGGCACTGAATCGCGGCGGTTCAACACGGCCTCGGAGGAGGAGATCCGGAACGCGGAGGTGGCGGACGTCTACTTCCACCGCACGATGGAGGTCTTGCGCGCTCGCGGGTTGGAGAATACTCCGGTCCACGTGGAGGTCGCGTATAAGACCTCGGACGAGGACGCCTGGTTCGTCGTCGCCGGCCTCGACGAGGTAGCCACGCTTCTGGAGGGGGTCGAGGTCGAGGCGCGGGCGGTGCCTGAGGGTACGATCTGCCGCCCCAACGAGCCCGTTCTGACACTCTCCGGGCCCTACGGCGCCTTCGCGGAGCACGAGACGGCCATCCTGGGTTTCCTGTGTCAGGCTTCCGGGGTGGCGACCGGGGCGGCACGGTGCAAGATGGCGGCGGGCGAGAGGATGGTCATCTCGTTCGGGGCGCGCCGGATGCATCCCGCGGTTACGCCGATGATCGAGCGGGCAGCGTACCTGGGCGGCTGCGACGGGGTCGCCGTCGAGCTGGCGGCAAAGCGCCTCGGCATCGCCGCCACCGGCACCATCCCCCACGCCCTCGTCCTCATCCTCGGCTCCACCGCGGAGACCGCCCGGGCGTTCGACGAAGTGGTCTCCGGGGACGTCCCGCGCACCGTCCTCATCGACACCTTCGACGACGAGAAGTTCGGAGCCTTGATCGCCGCTCGCGCCATCCCCGACTCTATCTACGCT
>JAIVIG010000395.1 GCA_020200675.1 Actinomycetota bacterium | reverse complement strand
GGCCTACGTCAGCGGCCACGGCCCTCTCAACCTGGACGGCTCGCCCGCCGAACCGTTCGGCAAGGTGGGCGTGGAAGTCTCGCCGGAGGAGGGTTACCAGGCGGCGCGGCTGACGGCGCTCTCGGTGCTCGGCAGCCTCAAGCGCGAGCTGGGGGATCTGGACCGGGTAAGCGCGTGGCTCATGGTTCACGGCATGGTCAACGCGGCGCCGGACTTCGGGGCAACGACCAACGTCATCAACGGATTTTCGGACTTGATCCTGGAGCTGTACGGTCCCGAAACCGGCCTGCACGCTCGCACGGCCGTGGGCATGGCGACGCTGCCGCTAGGACTGCCGGTCACGATCGCAGCGGAGGTCGAAGTAAGCGCCGTCGGCCCGTAGCCGACGGCCATACACGGGAGGTGCGAAGAGCATGTGTTTGGGGATACCGGGTCGGATAGTAGAGATCATCGACGAGGACATCTTTCTGGCCAAGGCGGAAGTGAGCGGCGTCCGGCGCAACATAAACATCGGGCTGGTCCATCACGATGAGGCAAGGGTGGAGGTGGGGGATTGGGTCCTCATCCACGTCGGATTCGCGATGTCCAAGCTCGACGAGGCCGAGGCGCAGGCGACCCTCCAGGCCCTGGAAGAGGTAGGCCAGGCCTTCCATGAGGAGCTGGAGGAGCTCAGGGCCTCCCAAATAGAGTGACCGTGCGCGGAGAAGAGTCGATGCTGCCGGACGTTTGCACGCTGGATCACGACGGGTGCGTCACCTGCTCGGATGCCGGCATCCCGGTGCGCGTGATCTCCGTGGAGGGAGACGACGCCCTCTGCGAAGACGACGCCGGCAACAGAGCAGAGATAGCGGTGGAACTGGTGGCTCCGGTGCGAGTGGGAGAGGTTCTGCTGACGCACGGTGGAGTCGCCATCGGCAGGGTTGGGGCGGAAAAGCTGACGGCTGGTGGCTAACGGGCTAATGGCGGGGGCCGGAGGTCCCCACCCCAGGGAGGAACAGTGAAATACGTAGACGAGTTCAGGAACGCAGACATCGCACGGGCGGTGGCGGCGGAGATCGCCTCGATCACGGATTCGGGGCGGCACTATAAGATCATGGAGGTCTGCGGTGGCCACACCCACACCATCTACCGGCACGGCATAAAAGACCTGTTGCCGGATCAGGTAGAGCTGGTGCACGGGCCGGGTTGTCCGGTCTGCGTGCTGCCGATGGGCCGGGTCGACGAAGGCATAGATATCGCCGAACGCCCCGAGGTCATCTTCACCTGCTTCGGGGACATGATGCGGGTGCCGGGCTCGAGAGGAAACCTGCTCGAAGTAAAGGCCGAAGGCGCCGACATCCGGATGGTCTACTCCCCGCTCGACGCCCTGCGCATCGCGCGTGAGAACCCGGATCGGGAGGTGGTCTTCTACGCCATAGGGTTCGAGACCACGGCTCCCTCCACGGCGCTCACCCTGCAGCGGGCCAAAAAAGAGGGCCTGGAGAACTTCTCCGTCTTCTGCAACCACGTCACCATCGTGCCGCCGGTGCGGGCGCTCCTTGACTCGCCGGACCTGCGGCTCGACGCCTTTATCGGGCCGGGGCACGTCTCCACAGTGGTCGGTTGCCGGCCCTACGAGTTCATGTCCGAAGATTACGGCAAGCCGTGCGTGGTGGCGGGGTTCGAGCCGCTGGATCTGCTGCAGTCCATCCTCATGCTCATGCGCCAGCTCGACGAGGGACGGTGCGAGGTCGAGAACCAGTACAGCAGGATCGTACCCTGGGAAGGGAACCTGCAGGCCCTGAAGAGCATGGCCGAGGTCTTCGAACTCAGACCGTACTTCGAGTGGCGGGGACTGGGCTTCATCGCCCAGTCGGCGCTAAAGCTCTCCCCGGCCTACTCCGACTTCGACGCCGAACTGCGCTACTCCACGCCGGGCGTGCGGGTGGCGGACCCGAAGGCCTGCCAGTGCGGGGAGGTCTTGAAGGGCGTCCTGAAGCCCCCGGAATGCAAGGTCTTCGGCACGGCCTGCACACCGGAGCGTCCTCTCGGAGCTTTGATGGTCTCCTCCGAGGGAGCCTGCGCCGCCTACTACAACTTCGGCCGCAAGTCGTTCGAGAAGGTCGAGATAGGTTCCAAGTGAGCGAACAGAGAGAACAACGCGTCCTCGACGCACTCGAACAGAACCGCCGCCGGCCGCCGAAGTTCGACGCTCCCCGCATAGACATGAGCCACGGGGCTGGGGGCAAGGCGACGCACAAGCTCATAGAGGGCCTCTTGCTGCCCACCCTCAGCAACCCGGCGCTCGCCCCGCTCGCGGACGCGGCGATTGTTCCTTTCGGCGACGGCAATTTGGCCCTGACCACCGACTCGTACGTGGTGCGTCCGCTGGTTTTCCCCGGCGGTTCCATCGGAGAGCTCGCGGTAAACGGGACGGTCAACGATTTGGCGGTCTCCGGGGCCACCCCCATAGGGCTCTCGGCCGCCCTCATCGTCGAGGAGGGGCTGGAGACCGAGGTGCTGGCCCACGAAGTAGAGGCGATGGCCGCTGCTGCCGGGCGCGCCGGGGTCTCCATCGTCACGGGGGACACCAAGGTGGTCGAGCGCGGGAAGGGCGACGGGCTGTACGTGGTTACCACGGGGATGGGGATTGCAGACCCGGAGCTCTCCCTTTCTTCCGCGTCCGTGCGCCCTGGAGACAAGATCCTCTGCTCCGGGACTCTAGGGGATCACGGAGCCGCCATCCTGATCGCACGCGGAGACCTGGAGCTGGAGGCGGAGGTGCTCTCGGACACCAGGTCGCTTGTCCCGCTGGTGGAAGCCGTCAAACGAGCCGCGGGACCGGGGCTGCGCTTTATGCGGGACCCCACGCGCGGCGGCGTCGGAACCGTCCTGAACGAGCTAGCCCGCGACTCGGGGCATGGAGTCGCGCTCTGGGAGGAGAGACTCCCGATCCGGGACGTCGTGCATGGGGCGTGTGAGATCCTGGGCATCGATCCTCTCTACGTCGCCAACGAAGGGAAGCTGCTCGCCGTTGTAGCCCCCGAAGCCGCCGATGGCGCTTTAGAGGCGCTGCGGGGCGTTGAGGGCGGCGAGGAGGCGGAGATAATCGGGGAGGTGCGCGAGGAGCCCGCACGTATGGTCCTCATGCATACCGGGTTCGGCGGCACCCGAATGATAGACATGCTGGTCGGCGACCCGCTGCCGAGGATCTGTTAGGGCGGCGATTAGGACAAGCAGGATATACTTCACGAAGCGGCAGAATTACTAGGTAGACGGCGATGATCGTTACGAAAGCTCACATACTTGACGAGATCAAGCGAACTGCTGAGGCAAATGGCGGGCAGCCTCTCGGCCTTCAAAAGTTCTATGCCGAGACAGGAATCAAGCAAGCCGATTGGTCCGGAAAGTACTGGGCTCGCTGGAGTGATGCACTTCGGGAGGCAGGGTATTCTCCGAATCGGCTCCAGTCAGCGTACAACGAGCAGTTTCTTCTCGAGAAGCTCGCAGCCTTCGTTCAAGAGTTGGGTCACTTTCCCGTGTCTGCGGAACTGCAGTTGAAATCGCGACGAGATTCAGAGTTCCCGAGCCGTGATACCTTTTCGAGGAGGTTTGGCGGCAAAGCCGAGTTGGCGGCTCGCCTTATCGCTTTTTGCCAGCAAAGAGACGATTACGAGGACGTAGTCGTTATTTGCGCTCCGGTATCTTCGAACAGCGCTTCTGAAGCGGCGCGCAACGGCACAGAAGGATTTGAAACATTCGGTTTCGTATACCTTCTGAAATTCGGTCGCTACTACAAAATCGGTCGCACAAACGCGGTCGGCCGTCGCGAGCGCAAGCTTGCTATCCAGCTGCCCGAACGGGCCAACATCGTTCACTCCATCAAAACCGACAACCCTTCAGGCATCGAAGCCTACTGGCACGCGCGATTTAAGGACAATCGCAAGAATGGTCTCAGATCCTTCGAATACGGTTTCATGACCAGAGGCTAACACGTGGATCAACTCTTACGGGTACCGCTGTAGAGGCGCATGGCGCCCCCATTCCGCCGCTGATCAGGGAAAAGGTAGTAGAGGTTCACGTGTGAGCGTCCTACCTCGTGCCTCCGGTCAGCGAGGTGGTGAGAGCCTTGCAAAAGCTGAGTATGAAAAGGATAAACAGCGTGGTAGCCACATCGTTCTACGCCTCTTGCCTTTTGGTATAACTCGGGTCATACTTCGGGCATGAAGACGGCAATTTCTATTCCTGACAAGCTTTTCGAGTCCGCCGAGCGGTTTGCGCAGCGGCAGGGCATGTCGCGCAGCAAGTTGTACGCGACGGCGCTACGTCATTACTTGCAGGAGCACCGGAGCGAGGGTATTACCGAGCGGCTCGACGAGGTCTATGGTACTGAGGATGGCGCTCTTGATCCGGCTATTGCCCACTTGCAGACGCGGTCGTTGCCAAGAGACGACTGGTAGTGCGGCGTGGCGAAGTTTGGTGGGCGGAACTTCCGGAGCCTGTCGCGTCGGAACCGGGATACCGGCGACCCGTGCTTATAATCCAATCGGACGATTTCAACCGTAGCCGCATCCACACCGTGATCGCGGCGGTGTTGACGACGAATCTACGGCTGGCAGTGGCTCCTGGTAATGTGCCGCTCACGACCGACGACGCGAAACTGCCCAAAGACTCGGTGGTGAACGTGTCGCAGATTATTACGGTTGATAAGACTTTTCTGACAGAGCGCGTTAGTCGGGTCAGCGACCGCGTCATGTTGATGGTAGAGGATGGTATTCGGACGGTACTCGCTCTATGAAAGATGAGTAAAGCCCGGGCAGCGCATTTCGCGGTTTGTCTCGACAACGAGGGCTACGAAGCCTCGCTGGAGGTCGGCAAGTTGTACCGCGTCATACCCGACGCTGAAGCAGCGTCGCACGGTTATGTCAGAGTCGTGGATGAAAGCGGAGAGGACTACGCCTTTTTGGCGGATCGCTTTCATTCGGTGGAGTTGCCGCAAGCCGTGGAGAGGGCCTTGTTGGCGGCATCCCAGCCCTGAGCGTCGTCTCCGAACAATCGGATAGCCCCCGGCCTTCGGAGGGGTTATGGAAACACGCTACGAACACATTGTGTTATTGATATCAGCGTGAACATCTAAACCTCGAAACCCGGCTGCCTGACACAGCCAAGGATGACATCCTTGGCTGTGTCTCAAACGCTCTTTGGCCTTGCGTAGCTCGACTCTCAGCTCGGAG
>JAIVIG010000137.1:4220-7507 GCA_020200675.1 Actinomycetota bacterium | reverse complement strand
AGTTCAAGATCATCCTGGAGCGTTTCTACGACGGCGCCACGCTGAACACCGACACCATCCGGATGCTCCGCTACTATGAGGTGGACTACATAATGCTCCCCAGGGACGAGGAGCTCGGCGAGCAGATGAGATACAGGCCGGACAGCTTCACAGAGGTCGGGATCCCCGACGGCCAGTACGTCCTCTACGAGGTGGACCTGCCGAACCTGGAGTCCGACGACCTAATCCCCGCGAACGACAGCCTGCTCTCCGGCGACTTCGAGACCGCCACCGACGCCTACGAGCAGACGCTCCAAGAGGCGCGGCGAACGGATAACGAGGACGCGCTCTTCCTCTCCTACCTCGGCCTCGGTCAATCCTACACGGGGCAGAAACTACCGGACGAGGCGGCGTCCTACTTCGAGCAGGCCGCGTCCTTCGCCCCCGAGGACGAAGCCGCGCACCTCCTCCTGTCGAGGGCCAAGGAAGCGACGGGGGAAGAGGAAGAAGCCCGTGCCGCGCTGGAGCGGGCGGTCGAACTCGCACCCGGAAACGCAAACCTGAGGCTCAGGCTCGCGGAGCTTGCTCTGAGATCGGGCGACGAGGAGGCGGCCATCGGGCAGTACTGGATGCTCGTCGAGACGTTCCCGGAGGTTCCCAGGTACCGGGCGTTGCTCGGGAAGGCCCTCTTGCTCGCCGGTAACAGAGAAGCCGCCGAGCAACAGCTCCAGGAGGCGACCGGCCTGAGCCCGCTCTCTGAGGAGGTCTACGTCGAAGTGGGCGCCGCTTTGCGGGACGCGGGACGCCTCGAAGCGGCGGCCGCACGGTACGAGCGCGCCGTCGAGCTGGAGCCCAAGAACCAGCTGTACAACCTGGATCTCGGCAGGATCTACTCCACGCTCTCTACTGCGGGCGGCTGGGACGAAGGGTACTTCGAAAAGGCCGAGGAGACGCTCATTCGGGCCGCAGGGCAGCAGCCCGTGCCGGGATCTAGCGCGGACTCGCAGCAGGCCGCCCTGCTCGCTTTGGGCGATCTCTACTACCGCTGGGACCGCGAGGAAGAGGCCATCGCCGTCTACGAGCACGTTTTGAGGGAGGATCCGGACTCCGAAGTGGCGAGCAACCGGCTGGAGGAGCTCCAGGGTTAGCCCCGCGCCGGGCGTAACCTGTTACCGCAGGAGCTATCTCCGGGACTGTTTGTTAGACTCTTCTGGTGGCGCCTTGCGGCGGCTGGGGCACCGTGGTCAACTCTTCTGGAGAAAGGCGAGATCTACTTGGGCGTACACACTCTGGGCGGTAGACGCGGGGTCATAAGGAAGTACCGCGACTGGCTACCCGAGATCCCCGAAGAGGCAATCGCCACCATAGGCGAGGGCGATACGCCCCTCGTAGAAGCACCGCGCCTCTCCGAGAAGATCGGCGCGAGCCTCTACCTGAAGTTCGAGGGCATGAACCCGACCGCCTCTTTCAAGGACCGCGGCATGACGGTGGCCCTCAGCCGGGCCGTCGCCGCCGGGAGCCGCGCCTGCGTGTGCGCCTCGACCGGGAACACCGCGGCCGCCAGCCTACTCGGCACGGGCGGGGATAAGCTGCTTCGTCGTCGTCCCCGCCGGCAAGATCGCGCTTGGCAAGGCGGTCCAAGTCCTCGCCCACGGGGCGAAGATAATCCAGATCGAAGGAAATTTCGACGCGGCCCTGAAGCTCTCCCAGAGGGCCGCCGAGGAGCTGGGCAACGTCTCCCTCGTCAACTCCGTAAACCCCGACCGCATCGAGGGCCAGAAGACAGCCTCCTTCGAGGTCTGCGAGTCTTTGGGTCGCCCGCCTGATGCCCTCGCCCTGCCCGTTGGCAACGCCGGCAACATCACCGCCTACTGGAAAGGCTTCAAGGAGTGGCGCGAGGCCGGCCTCACCGAAGCCGCTCCCAGGATGCTCGGCTTCCAGGCCGAGGGGGCTTCTCCTCTGGTGACCGGCCGGGACTTCGAGAGCCCCGAGACGGTAGCGAGCGCGATCCGCATCGGCGCGCCCGCGAGCAGGGAGGGCGCTCTGGCCGCCATGCGCGAGTCGGGTGGGCTAATAGAAAGTGTCACGGACGCGGAGATACTCGCCGCCCAGGAGGCCCTTGCCCAGGAGGAGGGCGTCTTCTGCGAGCCGGCCTCGGCCGCCGGGGTCGCGGGGCTCTTCAAGCTCGCGCGCGAGGGCCGGTCTCCCGAGGGCGTCGTCGTGAGCGTCCTCACCGGGCACGGGTTAAAAGACCCGGACGTGATCCTCTCGCGCACCAGGCTACCCGACCCGATCCCGGCGACCTTCGAGTCGCTCGTCGAGAGCATGCAGCGAGAAGAGCCCGCCGCGCAATGACGAGCGAAGCCCGGCGATGATCTGCGTTCGCGTCCCGGCAACCTCGGCAAACCTGGGACCAGGATACGACGCGGTGGGCCTCGCGCTCTCCCTGAGCATGCGGATCAGCCTAGACCGCGCCCCCGCTCCCATCGTGGAGGTCCACGGGACCGGGGCGGACCTGATCCCGCACGACACTGACCACCCCGCCTACCGGGCCGCCAGCTTCGTCGCCGAGCTCGCCGGCGAGCACGACGCCCACTTCCACCTCGTCCAGGAGAACTCCATCCCCCCGGCGCGGGGCCTCGGCGGGAGCGCCGCCGCTCTGGTGGGAGGAGCCGTCGCCGCCAACGACCTACTCGGGCGCTCCATGGCCGCCCCCGACCTCTTAAACCTCGTCTGCGAGCTCGACGGCCACCCCGACAACGCCGCGCCCGCGCTGCTGGGCGGCCTCGTCATCGGCACCCTCACACCCGAGGGCATAAGCGCGGTCCGCCTCGAACCCAGGGACCTCAAGGCCGTCGTCGCCGTTCCGGACTTCGCCGTCTCGACCACCGCCGCCCGCCACGCCCTCCCGGACTCCGTCCCGCACAAGGACGCCTCCTTCAACGTCGGCCGGGCCGGGTTGCTTTTGGGCGCCCTGGCGACCGGCGAGTACGATCTCCTCCGGGTCGCCATGCAGGATAGGCTGCACCAGCCCTACCGCTCGCACCTGATTCCCGGCCTCGAAGACGTCATAGAGGCGGCCCACGCACACGGCTCCTACGGCGCCTGCCTCTCCGGCTCGGGCCCGACCGTCCTCGCCTTCGCCCCCGAGAACCACGCCCGGAAGATAGCCGCGGCGATGCACGCCGCCTTCGAGCGACGCGGCGTGCAGGCGAAAGCCTGGGCCCTCGACGTAGACCTCTCCGGGGCCCGCGTCGAGCCGCCGGGAGAGATTCCCTGCCCCAGCCCCATGCCGGTCTCCTGAAGCA
>JAIVIG010000137.1:0-4200 GCA_020200675.1 Actinomycetota bacterium | reverse complement strand
CGTCCTCCACGACGTCCATGAGCTCGGCCGCCCCTTCCTCGGCGCCCAGAGCTTTGTTCAGGCTGGTCGCATCGGGGGTCGCGCGCGTGGCGGCCCGCACCTCCTCGACGCTCCATCCCAGGCGCTCGGCTATCTCCTCCTCCGTCGGGTCCCGCCCGTACTCGCTCAGAAGCTCGCCGAAAGCCCGGCCCATCTTTCGGATCCTCTCGGCCATATGCACCGGTACCCGGATCGTGCGCCCCTTGTCTATGACGGAGCGCTGCACGGCCTGGCGGATCCACCAGGTCGCGTAGGTGGAGAAGCGGAAGCCCCGGTCGGGGTCGAACTTCTCGACGGCCTTCATCAAGCCTATGTTGCCCTCCTGGATCAAATCCTCGAAGGGCAGACCGTAGCCGCGGTACTTCTTGGCCACCGAGACGACCAGCCTCAGGTTCTTCTCGATCAGGCGCTGGCGCGCCCTCTCGTCCCCAGCTTTGGCGCGTCTGCTGAGGTTCAGCTCCTCCGCGTGGGTCAGTAGCCTATCGCGGGAGATCTTGACCAGGTAGCCGGCGATGAGCTCCGGGGTCTCGGGATCCACGTCCTTCATGCGAGCCGTGCTGTCGGACATCTTTGCACCACTCATCCTTTCGTCGAATTCGAAGTTGGCGGTTTGCTCGTTTTACAGGAGCCCGAGGGCGAACTCGTAGGACATCCTGAAGATGCGCCAGACGGCCTCCAGCTCGTCCTCATCCCTCGGCGCGTAGATCATCATGAAGATGGGCGAGCCTCTCCTCGCCCCGGCGTCTACGTGGACCTCGCCCCAGCCCTGCACCACGACTTCGTCGCCCAGATCTCGGGGCAGGGTGAGGTGCAGGCTGCCGTCGGGGTGAAGGTGGGCGAACTCCCCACCCGCCAGGAAAGCCTCCCGCGGACCTTCCGCGAACTCCGACTCGAGCAGGAACGTCCGTATACCCGGCGTCGAGGTACTGTTCGAACCCTCGATCACGCCCGGGAGCGCACCGGCCCGCTCGTGCAACCTCTCCCGGAGGGCGACAGTTCCGCTCTGGGTCAGCTGCTCGTGGGGATACGCGAGCGTGGTGCGAGGTGGAGCACCCCGTCGCGCCCGAAGGATCTCCGCTTGGCTTCTGTATTTCAGCATCTCTTTTCCTCCTCCCCGAGGCTCGGGTAGTAAGTAAACGATTTCGCCGGCTCCCGTTATTGATCGATGACGAGAAGCCCTTACTTGAGAGTCTGGACCAAGAACCTGTGAAGACCTTTTGGAGGTTATGAGGATTTCCACAGAAACGGGCGTGGGAGGAGCACGGCGGGGCGATAGGGTCTATATTGTCGGGAGAGGACGTAGAGAGAGCGGTCGCGGGGCACACCGATGAAACGGATCTTGATCGTAGAAGACGAGGCGAAGCTGGCTCGCCTGATCTCGCGGGTTTTGGGCGAGGAGGGCTACGCGGCGGAGACGGCCGGCGACGGCCGCTCGGGGCTCTCGCGCGCCCTCACCGAGAGCTTCGACCTCCTGATCCTCGACTGGATGCTCCCCGACCGCAGCGGGTTGCAGGTGGTGCGCGGCTTACGGGCGGCAGAGGTGAGCGTCCCCGTCCTGATGCTCACCGCCCGCGACCAGATCGAGGACAGGGTCGAGGGCCTCGACGCCGGAGCCGACGACTACCTCCCCAAACCCTTCGCCTTCCCCGAGCTTCTGGCCCGCGTGCGGGCGCTCACGCGAAGGTCGTGGGGACCGGGCGAGGAAGGCAAAGACGCGGCGGCTCAACTAGCGGCCGGGGACGTAGCGCTGGACCCGGTGCGTCACGAGGTCCGGCGGGCAGGTGAGCGAGTCGAGCTCACCGCAAAGGAGTTCGCGCTGCTGGCGACCCTGATACAACGCCCCGGACAGGTCTTCACGCGCTCGGTCCTGCTCGACACGGTCTGGGGCGGATCCGCCGAGGTCTACACGAACGTGGTGGACCTCTACGTCTCCTACCTCAGAAAGAAGCTCGACCGCAACGGGGAGCCCTCCCGGATACGCACCGTCCGCGGCGTAGGCTACACCTTCGAGCCCCAGGCCCCGGAACCGCGCTGATGTTTAGCCGCATCCGACGCCGGCTGACGATGGGCTACGTGGGGATACTGGCCCTCATACTGGTCCTCTTCGGCATCATCGTGGTGGTGAGCTTCTACCGGCAAGTGACCATCCAGCAGGACGAGCTGCTCCTGCAAAAGGCGCAGAGTGATGCGAGCAACCCGCTGGGCGACCGGGGCAGGTACGGCCGCGTCAAGGCGACCACGGACTTCGACATCGCGGTGGAAGAAGTGCCGTTTGACGAGCTGGTGGGCCAGGATCCCCTCCTGGAGGACATACTCCGGGAAGAAATTCTGCTGGACGATCCGGACTCCCCGTCCGTGTCTCTGGGCCTTCCCTACGTCGAGATGGCCCAGCGGGCCGGTCGGGAGAGGAGGAACATCCCCGAGACAGTCGAAGGGCCCGAGGGCGACGTGCGGGTGATGAACGTCCCGGTATACCAGTCAGGAGAGGTGATCGCCGTCCTGCAGGCTGCCCAGTCGCGCCAGGCCGTTTGGCAGACGGTGAACAGCCTGATCTTCGCGCTAGTCCCCGTCGGGGTCGGGGCGCTGGCCCTGGCCGCCGTCGGCGGGCTGATGATGTCGCGGCGGGCTATGCGTCCCGTGCGGGACTCCTTCGATAGGCAACGCACCTTCATCGCCGACGCTTCGCACGAGCTCAAGACCCCGCTCACCCTGATCCGGGCAGACGCCGAGGTGCTCTCCCGCAGTCTCACCGGCACAGAGGAAGGTTCGGAGAACCGGGAGCTCGCGGAGGATCTCCTCGGTGAGACCGACCGGATGAACGCGGTGCTCTCCGACTTGCTCCTCCTGGCGCGCCTGGACGCCGACAAGCTCTCCGTCTCCCGGGAACCCCTTAACCTGGCGGGCGTCCTCGCCGAGACCTCCGAACGCTTCGCGGCCCGGACGACCAACGAAGGCAAGAAACTCGAGATACGCCACTCGGGTAAGCTCCCGGCCCGCGGCGACGAGGAGAGGACCGGCCAGATCCTGGCCGCCCTGCTCGACAACGCCCTCCGGTTCACGCCCCCCGGCGGCCTCATAACCGTAGAAGGCCGCCCCCGCGGCAAACAAGTAGAGGTAACCGTCACGGACACCGGACCCGGCATCCCCGCGGATCACCTCCCCCACATCTTCGAACGCTTCTACCGGGCCGACGAGCAAAGCGAGGCCCGCGCGCGCTCCGGCGGCGGTACGGGCCTCGGACTCGCCATCGCCCGCGATCTCGCTCGCGCCCAGGACGGCGATCTCGTCGCCGAGAACGAGCCGAACGGCGGCGCAAGCTTCACCCTCACGCTACCCACCGGACCCTGAACCACTCGGGCTTCCTGGCAGGGTAGGCGCCACCGAAGCGAGAGCGGCCTTTTTCGCGCTCCTCTCCCGCTTCGGCTCGCAAGGCAGAGCCGCCACCATCGCTAGCGTAATGTCGCGCCGCACCCGAGAACGTTGTTTAATCGGAGGGGAGCGGTCTTGCTCGAGGCCCTACGCACCAGGAGGTGCTGCGATGTCACTATACGCCCTGAACCTGTTCGATCTCGCCGACAACGACCTGTACCGGCAGTATTCACGCCGCTCGGTGAACGCCGTCGGCAAACACGGCGGTCGCGTCGTGGCCCTGGGACGGCTGAGCGGTGTCGAGGAGAGCGAGCCGGGCGTGGAGCCACGACAGGCGATGGTGCTCGTCGAGTGGCCCTCCCACGAATCCTTCCAGGCGTTTCTAGACGACCCCGAGCACGCGGACCTGCACCCGCTGCGCGAAGACGGGACACGCAACTACCTGTGGTGGATCTACGAGCGGCTGGAGGATCTGCGCCCGCTGCTGAGATCTGTTGAAGAGTAGGAAGGTGGCACAACCACCGGCAGAAAGGCATGGAGCGAGTCATCGGTTCTGCCTTCGAAACGGGTCTCCGAGTGTGCTTTGGTTCCTCTCCAGTACCAGCCCGAAGGATAAAATCCGCCGTCCCAGCAGGTGCTTTGTCGCGGCGCACCGAAACTTGGTTTATTCCTCACGCATACCCATCTACTCCTGAGGGTGTGGTTGAGGTAGACAACATAGCGGCAGATTCCCGAGTTTCTCCAACAGCGAAAGCGCCAGACTTATTACGCTCGCTCTCCCCCAGGCCACGA
>JAIVIG010000394.1 GCA_020200675.1 Actinomycetota bacterium | reverse complement strand
GTCCAGATCGTGGCGCTCCTCGCGGTAATCTTCGCGGGCAGCGCTCTCTCTTTCATCTACATGTTCCAACTCTACCAGCGCGTCTTCCTGGCCGACAAACCGGGCGACCCCTGGCAGAGCAAGAATACGAGCTCGCGTCGTCTACGGGCGCTCGTCGTCTTGCTGGCGGCGCTGGTCCTGACGATGGGCCTCTGGCCCGAACCGCTCCTCGTTCTCAGCGAGGAGGCCGCTACCGCCCTTACCGGGAGCCCTGGCGGGGCCCAGCCGTGAAGCGGGCGGTTCTCGAATGCGCGCTGCTCACCCTCGTCTACGCGATGGTCTTGACGAGCTTCGATCCTTTCGACCTACTCTTCGGCGCGGTTCTCTCGGCGGCGATGCTCTACACCTTCCGCACGTTCGTGTGGGGTGATGCCGGCGGCAGGCCGGACCCGCTGCCCGGGCTCCTCGGGCGTCTCGCGGCGTTCTTCCCGTTTGCTTGGGCCGTCCTGGTGGACATCGTCAAGGGGACGTGGGAGGTGGCGCTCGTCACGCTGCACCTCCGGCCACTCCGGAGTCCCGGCGTGGTGAAGGTGCCGGTAGGGGAGCGGACGCCGACCGGGGTCGCGGTCTCGGCGCTGGTTACGACGCTCTCTCCTGGGGCGTTCCTCATCGAGGCGAACGAGGAGTTCATGATGCTCCACCTGATAGACGCGTCCGACCCGGACGCGGTGCGCGAGAAACACGAAGACTTCTACCAGCGCTACCAGAGAAAGGTGTTCCCATGACGGGCGTTGGCCCGCACCGAGAAAGGAGTTCGGCTTGCACGAAATAGTTTTCTATGCGGCGGCGGCCTGGATGACGGTATTGCTCGCGGTCGCGGTAGTCGCGGTGATCCGGGTCTCCCAGACCGCCGGACGCATACTCGCCCTGGACGTGCTAACCCTCATCCTGGTGGCGCTCCTGGTGCTCTACGGGGACGCGAACCGCAGCGCCTACTACCTGGACGCGGCCCTTATCCTCGCCCTTCTGGCCTTCGTTGGCACCCTGGCCGCCGCCCGATACTACGGCGAGAGGAGGATCTTCTGATGTCGGCCGCGGTTCCCCTCCTGGCCGACGCCCTGGTGGTGCTCGGGGTCCTGGTGATGACGATCGGGGTCTACGGGGTGGTGCGGATGCCGGATGCCTACACTCGCCTGCACGCGGCGAGCAAGACGGTCGTTCTGGGGATGATGCCGCTGCTCCTGGCCTCGGCGTTCACGGGGGACAGGGGGGTCATCCTGCGGGTGATCCTGATCGGCCTCTTCATCCTCGTGACCACCCCGGTCTCGGCTCACATGGTCGGACGCGCTGCCTACCTCAGAAAGGAGAGGATGCAAGCGCCGGAGGCCGTGGACGAGTGGGACCGCGACTCTCCGTCCCCCCGGCGGGACGCCGGGGGCTCCTATCGGGACGCCGGGGGCTCCTGGCAAGTCATCGGGGGCTCCTGGCGAGTTCCGCTACCCGGCTGGCCAGAGCGCCCCAACTCAAATCCTCGACGCTGTTGCGACGCACGATCTCCCGGCACCGTTGCCTCTCCTTCGGCGGAAGGGCGAGGTAGCCGGCCAGCGCCTGGGCGAGGTTCTCCCCGAAGTCCCCCTCCAGGCTAACCCGCGTGTCGAAGGGGAGGCCGCGGCCGACGAGGCCGCCCGCCTCCCTCAAGCCCGAGTGGTCCGCGACGAATGGCGGCACCGACGAAGCGGCAGCCTCCGCCGCCACGAGGCCGAAGGTCTCGGGGAAGATCGAGGGAACCACCGCGACCTCCGCGGCCGGCAAGACGCGCGCGAGCTCCGCGTGGTAGAGCGGCCCCACGAACTCGATATCCGCCGCCATCCCCTCCGCGTCGCGCAACAGCGCGTCCGTGATCTCGAAGTGCTCCATCGTCGAAGGCGGCCCGCCTTTGAAGAGCCTGCCGCCTTTCGCGAGGAGCTCGACGACCCGGCGGTTGCCGGTCGAGAGGGCGAGGGTCAAAGCCTCCAGCCCCTCGCGGAACGTGCCGTAGCCGATCACGAGCAGCTTCGCCTCTGTCCGGCGGCGTACGCGCGCGAAAGCCGAGAGGAGGCAGTGGACGCCCTTGGAGTGGATGAGCTTCCCGACGTACAGGATCACCGGAGCATCGCCGTCGAGCAACCGTCTTATCCGAACGCCCGCGTCTGCGTCGTGTCGCCTCGGCTCGTACCCTTCCGAGAGTACCTTCAGCTCTCCGGCGAGGTCGTCTGCGCTTCCTCTTTCGGAAAATGCTTCGAGGGTCTCGCGTAACCTCTCGGTTTGCTCGGGACCGCGGCCGGGGCCGCCGACGAGCGTCTCGGTCACGCGCGCGTCCAGGGCGTCGGGGCGGAAGAGGCCGGTATCCACGCCGCCGGGGAGGGAGACGGTCCTCTCAGCGAGCTTCGGGAAGTCTTCGGCGATGGTGCCGGCGCTGTGGGCGGAGAGGGCGATGATGCTCGTTGCTCCGGAGAGGCCGTCGCGGGCGACCTCCATGTATTTGTCGCTCTTGCGGGCGACGTACTGGAGGCAGCTGCCGTGGACGATGCTCGCGTACGGGACGCCGGCGCCTGAGAGGGCTTCGCGCATGATACTGGGTCCCGGCACGGAGTGATTGGTGACGGCCCCCGTGGCCCCCGAACGCTCCATCACCGCCCGCACCGCCGCGACGTTCTTCGCCACGTAGTTCTCGAACTCCCCTTCCGTGAGGTCCAGAAAGGTCTTTACCCGCCAGCCGGGGTAGTCGTCGTAGACGTAGACCGGGAGGAGGCCGTCTATCTCCGGCTGGTAGACGGAGCAGGATCCCGGGAAGGGCGACGGCTTCTCGCCCAGTTTCTCGACGCCTCTCGTGCTCACGCGGTAGTGTCCGTTCACGAAGTCGTAGGAGAGGGGGTTCGGCTCCTGGCACAGGAGGTGTACGTCGTGGCCCATCCCGGCCAGCGCCCGGCAGAGGTTCTGGACGTAGACGTTGCTCCCCGTGCCCGAGAGCATGTAGCCATGCGTCATCAGGAGGTTCATGATGCGTAGAGGATAGCAGAGGTGTGCCCGCCGGTGAGATCCGGGCGGGTCAAAGCGGCGGCGAGGCTGTAATATTCTCGCAGACGTACTGTTAGATCGGGCGAGGAGGACGTTATGGCGCGCACGAAATCACTGTCTGTTCCGGAGGTCGGGAGCGAGGCCCCGGAGTTTCACCTGCCGAGCGCCCAAGGTGGGCAGCTCCGGTTGAGCATGAGGACCGCACGTGGGCCCGTGGTCGTGGTCTTTTACAGCGGCGGATCGTCCGAGGAAGACGTGGCGTACTTCAAGGACCTGGCGTCGAAGGAGGACGAGATCAACCTGGCAGCCGCCTCCATAGTGGGCATCGGACGCGGCGAGCCCCAGGCGGCGCGCGACTTCGTGCGCGAGACCGGAATAAAGTCCTACGTCCTCTACGACTACGCGGGAATCGCCGCCCGCGAGTACGGCCTCCTCGAAAAGGACAAGGAACACGGGGAGTACGCCCGCCCGGCGACGTTCATAGTCGACTCCGATCACAAAGTCGTCCAAGCCTGGGTGGGGGAGAGGCCCGGGGCCGAGGAGGTGCTCGCAAAGGTCTCCGAGATCACCGGCCTCCCCAAACTTGCCGAGGAGGAGGACGGGGAGGCCGAAGAGGAGAAGCCGAAGAGGCCCCGCAAGACCGCGAAAGGGGCGGGCGACAGCGAGGCCGCAGCGGGCAAAGCCGGAGCGAGCGGAGCCGGGGAAGAAAAGCCGAAGAAGCTCTCATCGGAGGAGCGGGAAAAGCGCCGCGCGGAGCGCCAGGCTGCCCGATCCGGGGAAAACGACGGGGCATCCGGGAGCGAGGAGTAGGGCGAAGTGGAAGAGCCGGAGGGGCGCGGGACGAACGGGGAGGCCGAGGAGAGGCCGGAGGGCCAGGACGGGCACGAACGGGCGGATGAATCGCCGGGAGGGCCCGTCGCGGGAGAAAGTTCCACCGAAGAGGCCGCTTCGGGGGGAGATCTCCCGGAGGTTGGTGAGGAGGCGGGCGCGGAGACTACGGACCACGATAATCTCCGAAGGCGGCTAGAGGTCAAGGACCGGCACGTAAGGGAGCTGTACGACGAGCTCGCGGCGGTCAGGCTCGCGGTCGACGAGGCGGGAGCGAAGGTGGAGGCCCGTGAGCTGCGCGTGCGGAACCTCGAAGAGGAGCGGGAGCGGCTCAGGGAGCGGTTGCGC
>JAIVIG010000136.1 GCA_020200675.1 Actinomycetota bacterium | reverse complement strand
CAGCGCCTGTATTATCTTGGTCGGTAGGGTATGCACTTCGATCACCTCTTTTATCACCTCTTTTAGCGGACTGGTGACGAGCTTACCCTACCCCTTTCGCTCACAAATGGCTAAAGTCGAGCTTAGATTCGGGCCGCATACTCGCGTAGTTGTAGCAAGCCGAGGCGGTCCTTCGCGAGTGAAAAGAGAGGAATGAGATATGCGGTTAGGTCTGGTAGCGCTGAGTCCGGCGGGCGAGATTTCGATGCTCGCCCGGGCAGCGTTCGGCATCGTGTTGCTACTGTGCCTGGGTATTCCCGTCATCCGCGAGATATGGTCTTCCTTGCGAACCGGGCCCGAGTCCGACGACTCGCTAGACCTGGACGAGTTGTGGGCACTCTACAAGCAGGGCGATATCTCTTGGGACGAGTACCTCCGGGGCAAGATCGAGGGAGCGCGGGGGTTGGCCGGGACCAAGGCGCAGTCGTCGAGCAACTTCACGTCGGACGATACGGCATCCTCCTAGGCCCGGCCTCGTCTCTCAACGGTGTTCCGCTCCGGCCCCTTAGCCCGTGAACTCTCGAGTAGCTCCCTAAAGGCAACCCACCACCTTGACCCGGACGCTCTCTCATCGTCTTCTCACCGTTCTCTTAGCGTCTTCTTAAAATCGCACAGCATACTTGCCAGCGTAGCTTTCCTGCCCAACGAAAGCTACGCTGGTCGGCCCGACAATGTTCCCCATACGGTCATTATCCCGACCAGCCCTACCTTACCGCCGGGGTTTCTGCGCCCCGGCACCTTCTTAATTACTACGTGTTCAAGAGAAGGTTGCCCTGATCACCCCAAAAACGGAGTCTAGGCCACGAGCTTGCGGGAGACCTACCCTTGTTAGAAGCGGCCGATAGAATACGAGAGATACCAGAGAGTTTTGAGAAGGGAAGATGAAACCCGGAACACGAATCCTAATCGTAGAAGACGATAGCTACATAGCCCGGCTCGTCCAGCTCGAGCTGGAGCACCGCGGCATGAAGGTGCGGTGTGCCCACGATGGGCCTTCGGGACTGGAGGCGATAGCGAAGTTCGATCCGGCAGCGATAGTACTGGACATCATGCTGCCCGGTATCGACGGTGTCGGGGTGATGAAAAAGCTCCGGCAGGAGGGTAACACGGTGCCGATCATCATGCTCACCGCCCGCGACACCGCGGCCGACAAGGTTCACAGTCTAGATCTGGGCGCCGACGACTACCTCACCAAACCCTTCGATCCGGAGGAGCTGATGGCCCGGCTGAGGGCCCTCTTGCGACGCGCGGAGGGAGACGAAGTCTTGAGGGTGGTCGACCTCGAGATCGACACGGCGACCCGGGAGGTCAGGCGCGGCGAGCGCAAGCTAGAGAACCTGACCGCCAGGGAGTACGAACTTCTCGAGTTCATGGCACGCAACCCCCGCAGGGTCCTCTCTCGGAGCCTGCTGCTCTCGCGGGTATGGGATCAGGAGTCCGGCATCGAGACTAACGTGGTGGACGTCTACGTCGGGTACCTGCGCAAGAAGCTCGACGCCCCGGGCGAGGTCCGGCTCATCCAGACCGTACGGGGGGTCGGCTACTCCTTGCGAGAGCCCTGAGGAAGGGGACGGGTCTTGCCTATCCGGTGGCGCCTCACCGTCTTCAACGCCCTGGTCCTAGGGGCCGTCCTCCTGGCGTTGGGCCTTGCGCTCTTTTTGCTGTCGCGCGGCGCCCTGTTCTCCGGTATCGAGGAGGACGCCCGCGACCGGGCGCTCGCCGCCGCCGAGACCGTGGAGTCCGGTGAAGACCTCGCCCCCGACGAGGCCGAGCGGTTGAGCCTGGGCGGCATATTTGTCGTCATTCGAGACGGACAGGGGCAGATTCTGGACCAAACGGTGAATTCGGTGCCCCGCCAGGAGATCCAAGACCCCGTCTGGTCTCAAGCCCTCGAGACCGGACAGCCCGTCGGCGGCACGGCCTCCTATTCGCCGTCGGAACCGGATTACGTCTACGCCGTGCCGGTGAACCCGCCGGAGAGTTCGGCCCGCGTAGTGGAGGCGGGTCGCTCCTACGAGTCGGCAACGGAGACCCTCGAGACCTTCACCGTGATTCTTGTCGGTGCCATCCTCGCTGCCGTTCTGCTCTCCGTCGGCGGGGCGTACCTCCTGGCTCGGGCCGCGCTGTCGCCCGTGAGCGCCGTCGCGCGGACCGCAAGGAGGATCACCGAGAGCGACCTCTCAAAGCGTCTGCCGGTCGTCCGCCCGAAAGACGAGCTTGGTCTCCTAACGGCCACCATAAACAAGCTCCTGGGTCGCCTGGAGGCCGCGTTTGCCCGCCAGGAGAAAGCACTCTCGCAACAGCGGCGCTTCGCCGCCGACGCCAGCCACGAGCTCAGAACCCCTCTCACATCCATCACCGGGTACGCCCGGATGCTCAGAGACTGGGGTCTCGAAGATCCGAAGACCGCCCGGGAGGGCATAGTAGCTATTCTGGAAGAGTCGGAGCGCATGAGGGGGCTCGTGGAGAGCCTACTCACCCTGGCCCGCGGCGATGCGGACACCTCCCTGGAGCTCGCCCCCGGGGACCTGGGAGCCGTCGCCGTCGACGCGGCGAAGACAGCACGGGCCGCGGCAGACGGCAAGATCGCGGTCGAGTACTCACCTCCTGGGAAGCCGGTCGAGGTCTCCTTCGACCAGGCCCGTATCCGTCAGGCAGCGGTAATCCTTCTGGACAACGCCGTGAAGTACACTCCGGAGGGAGGAAAAGTCGTGGTGAGGGTGGGACAGGAGAACGGTTGGGCCACGCTCGAGGTCTCGGACACGGGCATCGGGATACCCGAGGATGAGCTCCCGCTGGTGTTCAAGCGCTTCCACCGGGCAGATCAGGCACGCACGCAGAGCGCCTCGCAAGGCGGCGCAGGGCTCGGCCTGAGCATAGCCCGCCAGATCGCCGAGGCCCACGGCGGCAGGATCGAAGCCAAGAGCAAACCCGGCGAAGGCTCCACCTTCACCCTATGGATACCCTGGAGCAAACCCACCCCCTGATCCCAGCGAGCGACAGCCCCCGACGTTCCCTCGATCATCGACCGTCTGCAAGAAGAGCCGATTCTAACCGTCTTTTTATAGATCCCTTAACGTCTTCTTATGACGCGGTGAGACGCTGAAGCTATATCGCCGGGACAGAAACGGGGGAGCCGCATGGACAAGACGAATGACGCGACGACCAGTATCTCAGGACCTTCGGAACCGCTTGCCACCACAGCAGGTCGCGTGCGTTGGAGGCCCTTCTCCCTCTGCAACGCCTCGGGAAGAGCTGCGTGGGCTACGGCCGCGGTTCTGGTCAGGTACTTGCTCGGCGAAAGCCTGGATGTCGCAGAGCGATGGCGGGGACGAGTTGGCGTCCTGCTGGTTGCCCTGCTCATACCGGCGTTCGCTGTGTACGCTTCCTACAAGACGGTCACTCATCCCGGGTCGTTGAGACAGTTGGCCGAATGCCTGGGTAACGAGCGAAAACTAGACAAGAAAAAGGCGAGAAGGCTAGTGCAGGCAAGCGTAGTGGCAGTCTTGGTCCTATCGTTGGCGTGCACGGCGACCCTCGTATACTTTGGAGAGTGGCCACAAGTTTGGGAATTTCTGGAGATATCCGGCTCGTTCCTCGACCTGTTGGCTTGAACGCAAGGTCTTGCCCACCAACTTCGAGATCCCCGCGGGCGCAAACGACCGGCTGCAACCCCTCGGCGAACTCTACGCCTCCCCGCCGGACGTCTCGACCCCGCGCCACAGGGTCTCGTCCCAGCTCGCTACCGGCGACTACAGGTCGGCCCTCTCGAACCACGAATCGCGGAGGCTCAATCCTTGTCTTCTGCGCGTGCCTTGATCAGTGCCAGGACGACGGCGACAATCATAACCCCCGCCGCGATCTGGGGCTTCTCGAACACCCTCCTGAGGCCCCGCAACAACCCATTCAAGAAACCCTCCATCCGCGTCCCCTTTTCTTGTCCTTCCCAACCTGGCCATTGCGCCACCTTCGGGACACGAAGTCTGTAATCGCGGTTGCTTTGATGTGAGACCTTATCTTGTCGAGACGATGCTCCTCGCCGCCGGAGCTCAGGTCCCCTTCGAAACGATGACGAGATAATAGCTGCACTCGCCGTCCCCGGCGTTGTCGACCGTGAGGTACGACGTTGCGGACGAATTCGACGCCGCGCCCCCCGAAGGTCGGCGAGAGAAGCTGCCGCTCGAAGCCGGTCTCCGGGTCGCGCATGACCATGCGCCTCTCGCGCGGAACCACGACGACTTCCCGCCGCTCCTCCACTCCCAGAAGCTCCGAAAAGGTGACGCCGAGACCCTCTGCGACCTTCGCCGCGACCACGAGCGTCGGGTTCTTCTCGCCCCGCTCTACCTTGGAGATCATGGCCCGACTCACCCCAGCGCGCTCCGCGAGATCCTCCAACCTCAACCCACGCCGCCGCCGGAATTCCTTTACCCTCGCCCCCAATCGTTCGCCGTAGATCGCCTCTATCGTCATACCCTACCTCTTGCACCCTCTCTAACCGTCTGTTAGAAAATATTCTACTATGATGGAGGCATTCGGGTACGTGGTCGCGGCGGCGCCGTTCCTGGTGGCCGGGGTGGCCCTTTTGGGGTTGGGTTGGTCGCCGGCGATGTCAGGAGGGGCGGGGCTAGTCGTGGCGCTCGCGGGCGCTTTGCTCTGGCCGGGGTTCGAGGTTTCGGGGTTGCCGGGAGCGCTAGTCGAGGGTTTCGGGACCATCGGCAGGGTACTCTATGTACTCGTCGGGGGGCTTTTGCTCTACAACGTGCTCTCCGAGGGTGGCGCGGTGGAGAGGGTCTCGCGGTTCCTCACGGAGGTGGAACCGGACCGGGGCGCCCTGGCGTTGTTGGTGGTGCTCGGGGCGGCGCCGTTCTTCGAGTCCGTCACAGGTTTCGGGGTGGCGGTGGTTATCAGTGCCCCGATACTGCTGTCCGCGGGGTTCGCGCCCCTCCAGGCGGCGGCGCTGGCGAGTTGGGGGCAGCTCGCCGTGCCCTGGGGGGCGCTCGGTGTGGGAACCTTGATCGGGGCGGATCTCGCCGGGCTAACTTTCGAGGAACTCTCCGACGCCAGCGCGTGGTTGAGCCTCCCGCTCTTCCCCGTCTATGGCATCGCGACGCTGATGCTCGCCGGAGGCTGGGCCGGGGTAAAGCGACGGGGATTCGAGGCACTGTACGTCAGCCTCGCGGCGGGGCTGGGAGTCCTGGCGAGCAGTTTGTATCCCGTGCCCGAGCTGGCCGGCGCCATCGGCGGCCTCGTCGCGGTAAGCGCGTTCTTGTTGCCGCGAGCGGGACGGCTGCGCGGGCTGGAGATCCCGGTCCGGGCGCTGGCCCCTTACGGCGTGCTGCTCGCGCTGCTCGTCGGGGCCAATAGTGTCGGATCCGTTCGGACCACGCTGGAGGGTTTGGGACCGGTCTTCACCGGACCCGGGCTCTGGCTCCTCCTGTCCGCGGTGTTCGCCGCCCTCTTTCTCGGGCTGGACAGTAAGGCGACGGTATCCGCCGTGCAGCGGACCGGAAAGCAGTGGCTCCCGGTGGCGGGCGCCATCGTCGCGTTTATCCTGGCCGGTCAGGTCGTGGCCGTCTGTGGGGCCGCCGAGCTTCTGGCCGTGGGAGCGGCGGGCGCGTTCGGCGTCGCCTACCCGGCGGTGAGCCCTCTGGTAGGGGCTTTGGGTGGGGCCATGACCGGGTCGAATGCGGGCTCCAACGCCCTTTTCATGCCCTTCCAGGCCGAAGCAGCCGCCACTTCGGGTAGTCCCGAAC
>JAIVIG010000393.1 GCA_020200675.1 Actinomycetota bacterium | reverse complement strand
GATCGAACGCTACGGCGACTCGGTCTTCGTGGTGCTCAAGTCGGCGCGTTACCGGGACGAGACCGAGACGGTCGAGTTCGGCGAGATCCACGCGTTCGTGGGACCGGACTTTATTATCACTGTGCGCCACGGCGAAGCCTCCGAGCTGCACGAAGTACGCGAGCGGTTGGAGAGTGAGCCGGATCTACTGCGCCGGGGGCCATCGGCAGTGCTATACGCGATCATGGACCAGGTCGTGGACGACTACGCCCCGGTCTCCGACGGCCTCGAGACAGATATCGACGAGATCGAGGCGGAGGTGTTCGGAGGCAACGCCGCGGTCTCGCGCCGCATATACGCCCTCTCCCGCGAGGTGATCGGCTTCAGGAGGGCGACTCACCCGTTGAACGAAGTGCTCGAGCGCCTGATCGAGGGTGAGGTTTACGACGTGGATCCCGAGCTGCAGAGGTACCTGCGCGACGTCCAGGACCACGCGCTGCGGACGACGGAACAGGTCGAAGCTTTCCGCGAACTGCTCTCGAACATCCTCAGCGTCAACCTCACCCTGGTGGGCTTGAACCAGAACGACGAGGTAAAGAAGATCTCGGCCTGGGCCGCCATCCTGTTCGCGCCCACCCTGATAGCTGGCATCTACGGGATGAACTTCGATGTCATGCCGGAGCTTTCGTGGACCCTCGGCTACCCGTTCGCCCTGGCTCTGATGGTCCTGACCACGGTCGTGCTCCACCGCATCTTCAAGAGAGCAGGATGGCTTTAGGGCGGCCTCCGGCCGCCCGCCGTCAGCCTTCAGCTCTCAGCCTTCAGCTTTTTGCTCTCCGGCCGGCGATTCGTAGTTCTCGACAACCTTCACGCAACCGGTAATAGCCGCCGCATACTTGTCGCTCCTGCGGTTCGCGCCACGCCTGGCATCCTGGCATTCACCAGCCGAATCGTAGCTGAAAGCTGATTGCTAACGGCTGACCGCTATTGCGCTCTTTACAATGCATCGCGTACCGGCTATACCTCCACCGTGGCCGAGAGAGATAGAAGAAGGTTCCGAGTCAGGGCCCGCGAGGAGCGCGCCGACGCTTTCGACCTCGATCCAGACCGGCCTCTTTAGCTTCAGCCTGCGGCGCGGCGTGCTGGCCGAGAACGTGCAGGCGGCGGCGGTCCTCTCGCTCGTCTCCGGGGTGTTCCTGGCGTTTCTGGCGCGGTACCTGTCCGACATCCTCGGGGTCGCCACGGAACTCTCGGTGGTCGACTACATCGTGATATCGACCGTCGGTGGCATCATCGCCGGTGCACTCCTCCTCGTCATCACCGTCTTCGTGGCCCGAACGAGCGTCGCGCGCGGCTGGGACATGGACAACATCGCCGCCCCGATGCTTACCGCCGCCGGCGACATACTTACCCTTCCCGCGCTCGTCGCGGCCGCCTATCTTATAGACATCCCCGTATTCTCCGGCAGCCTGGCCCTCGTCCTCGTGGTAGTGGCCGTCGCGGTCGCCGTGCTGGGGTTCAGGCTGGGCAATCAGAACCTCGGGCGCATCCTCGCCGAGAGCCTGCCCATCCTTGCTATCACCGGCACCGTAACGATCCTCGTCGGCGTCGCCCTCGAAGAGAGGAGCGAGCAGTTCACTACGCTGCTCGCCTTGAGCGTCCTGCTTCCGGCGTTCTTGCAGGAGGGCGGGGCTCTAGGCGGCATCCTCTCCAGCCGGCTCTCGTCCAAGATACACCTGGGTCTTCTGGCGCCACGGGGGCTGCCGCCGATGGCGGCGTTTCGAGACTTTGTCCTCATCTACACCTTCGCCACCGGAGTCTACCTGTTCATCGGGGCCGCCTCGCACGTGCTCGCCGTGGTCCTCTTCCCCAACGGGTCCAGTCCGGGCCTTCTGGCGATGATGGGCATAAGCACCCTGGCGGGCCTCATAGCGACGACTGCCGCCGTGCTCGCAGCTTACTACGGCTCGGTCGCCTCTTACCGGTTGGGGTTGGATCCCGACACGTACGGTATCCCGATCATCACGGCGGCGGTGGACCTTTTGGGATTCATGAGCCTTATAATTGCGTTGATAATCTTTGGACTGGCAGGTTAGGAGCTATGCGCGAAGATCGCCCCCGCAACCTGAAGGATATGTTGACCGAGGCGAAGAACACCTCGGAGCTGATGGTGGACCTGGCCTACGCCGCCCTCTTCTACAACTCGGAGGACATCTCCGAAGAGGTCTTCCGGCTCGAAGAACGGCTCAACGGCCTCGTCTTCGACATGCGCACCCTGGCGATACTCGCCGCTCGCAGCCCCGCCGACTCCGAGCAGATGGCCGGCATCCTGCAGGTGGTGCAGGACATAGAGAAGATCGGCAACGCCGCTTACGATATCGCCAAGATAGTGGTGAAGAAGCTCGGCATCCCGCCGGAGCTCTTGCAGGACCTCCCCGAGGCCGAGGAGATCACCGTCCGCGTGCGCATAGAGCCCGAGAGCGCGCTCGACGGCAGGAGTCTCGAAGAGCTGGACCTGCCCGTGGAGACGGGGATGCGCCCCATCGCCGTGAGGAGTGGCCTGGACTGGAACTTCGACCCGGACCCCGAAGACGTCCTGCGTGAGGGCGACGTGCTCTTCTTGCAAGGCCCGCCCGAAGGGGTCGCGGAGGTCCGGCGACTCGCGGGGGCGCCGGTTGTCGTCGCGGAGATCCCCGCCGGGAGCACCGACCCCGGCCCCAGGGATAGCGAGGGCCTCTCGGAGATCGAGCGGGCGGTGGATATCCTGATCGAGATGAAGAACCTCTCGGAGGTGGCGGTCGGCCTGGCCTACTCGGCGCTGCTCTACTACGATGCTGGCCTCGCCCGCGAAGTCGTCGCCATCGAGGATGAGATGGACGAGATGCGCTACCGTCTGGAGCGCTGGGTTCTGCTGGCCGCGGGCCACGTCGAAGATCCGCCGCGCCTCCGCGGCGTCCTGCACCTGGCGACGGCCTCGGAGGCAATCGCCGACTGCGCGATGGAGATGGTCTGGATGGTGGAGGAGGGCGAGGAGGTCCACCCGGTTCTCTCGGCGGCCGTGGAAGAGTCCGACGAGATCGTCCTGAAGCTGACCGTCGTGCCCGGCTCGCCGGCCGACGGCCGCACTCTGGGCTCCCTGCGCCTGGAGACCGAGACCGGAATGTACGTGCTCGCGGTCAACCGCGGCGGTCGCTGGACCTACCGCCCCCGCGACTCCTACACCCTGAAGGGGGGAGACTCGATCCTCGCGACCGGCGCCCCCGAGGGGCTCGAACCCCTGGCCGAGCTCTTCGGCCAGGAGCTAGAGGAGCTGGGGGAGTAATCGAGGCCACCCCCCGGAAGAGGTTCGAGGCTCGCCGGGAAGGGCGGGACCCGAAGGCCGGCAAGAGGCGGCTCCTGGAGGAAGCAGTCTCCCTCTGGGCGCCCCTGTGCCTGCTCGGCGCGTACCTGTACCTGGATCTCATGCGGAGGTTCTCAGAGCTGGCGCCGCGGCTCGGCGAGGCTTCGTACGACGTCGCCATCTACCGCAGGGCCGGGGAGGCCATCCTCGCTGGCAAGGTGCCTTACCGCGACTTCTTTATCGAGTACCCGCCGGGGAGTCTGCCGGTCTTCGTGCCGCCCGCCCTCTTCTCCTCGAGCCGGGAGGGCTACGCGAGCCTCTTCGCCTCGGAGATGGCGCTCTTCCTCGTGGCGGCGCTCCTGCTCACCGCCTGCGCCGCCCGCTCTTTAGGCCGCCCCTGGCCCCTCTTCCCGGCCGCGATCTTTGCGGCCGGGGCGATCCTCCTCTACCCCGTCGCCGTAACCCGCTACGACGCGGTCGTAGCGCTCACGCTGGCGGCGACCATCGCTCTCGCCAGCAGCCCGGCGTTCGGCCGGAACAGCGCGTCTGGCGCGGCGGCTTCCTTCGTGGCGTGGGCCTCCCTGGGCTTCGGCGCGGCCGCCAAGATCGTCCCGGCTCTCGTAACCCTACCCCTCGCCCTGCTCTCGGGACGGGAAGCGCGGACGTTGAGGACCGTAGCACGAAGCGCCGCGCGGGGGTTCGCCGTGTTCTTCGGCGTGGTAGCGGCGTTCTTGTTGCCGGCCTTGCTATTTGGTGGTGCGGATTTTCTAAAGAGCTTCTCGTACCACGTGGACCGGGGGTTGCAGCTGGAGAGTCTGGGCTCCTCGGTACTGCTGAAGCTCGGGTACGTGGAGAGGGTCTTTCTGGAGTTCGGCGCCTACGACGTGCAGGGGCGCGGTGTGGATCTCCTGAGCTCTCTAAGCCTGCCGGTGACGGGTGTTCTGCTGGTGATTACGGCGGCGGTGGCTTATCGCGAGCACCGCGAGGGCAGGTTCGGGCCGGAGCAGCTGCCGCGGTTTACGGCGGCGTTCGTGCTGGCGTTCTTGATCGGGTCGAAGGTGCTCTCGCCGCAGTACGTAATCTGGCTTTTGCCCCTTGTGCCTTTGAGCGCGGGCGGCGTGTGGGGCCTGGGGGTCTCGGCGGTCTTTCTCGCGGTCTGCTGGATGACCACCCAGATCTTCCCGTTCCACTACCTGGAGATCTCCGCCGGCCGTCCCCCCGGCACCGACATCCTCCTGGGACGCAACTTCCTCCTCCTGGTACTCTGGGGCCTGATGCTCTCCCTCCCCTCCGAAAGCCAGTCGCCAGAACCATCGGAGAGAGTCGTGCCCGAGAGAGGGAGCCCGGCGTGAAGCGGTTTCGTCCGGGTCACGGTCCCTCCTTTCTGCTCCTTCTCTTGCCCCTGCTTTCGTTCGTCCTGGGGTTCGAGCCCGGCGCAGACATGGACTCCGAAGAGGCGCGGCGGGTAGCCGAGAGCACGCCGGAGCTTCGGGAGATCCTCTCGCACCCGACGGTCGAGGGCTCGGCGGACTACGATTCCAAGAGCGACTCCTGGCGCGTGTTTTTTAGGGAAGACGCCACGGGGACGGCTGTCGCGCGGCTCGTGGTTGAGGACGACGCCCAGGAGGTCTCCGAGGCCGATATCTTCCCCGTCTCCGGCACCCTGGACTATCCGGAGACCTCCGAGTCCGAGGCGATAAAGCTCGCCCTGGCCGACCCGGAGGTGCGCGAGGAGTTGACGAGGCACGGCCCGTACACCTCCGACGCCGAGTATAGCGAAGCCGACGGCGAGTGGACGGTACACGTCGAGGTCGAGGAGGAGGGCTCGGTTGGCGGGTATCCAGTCGAAGACGGCGAGGGCAAGGAGATAGCGCGGGTCGGGGTGGACGACGCGACCTGGGAGCTCAACTACGTGTGGACCGGGGATCAGGTCGGCTGGCGGATGGCCCGAGGCGACTACGGAGCCTACGGCAAGCAGGCCAACTACCCCTACGTC
>JAIVIG010000135.1 GCA_020200675.1 Actinomycetota bacterium | reverse complement strand
CTCCTCTGCTCCACCGCCCGTCGCTCTAGGGGAGAGGTGTCGTTCTCACCCTGCTCGCGGCGTTTGATCTCCCCGAGGGCGTGGAAGGTCTGGACGAAGGGCAACCCGAGGTCCCTCTTCGCCTCGCAGGCCACCCACCCGCTCATCCAGAAGTTGGCGTGTACGAGATCGTACGCGGCTGCCTCTTCCCTCGCGAAATGGTAGAAAGCCTCCCTGAACTCGCCCATGAACGGGAACAGCTCGTCCTTGGACACGCTCCGTGCCGGTCCGGCGGGGAGGTTCACCACCCTCACGCCCTCCGCGAGGGGAACGACCGCGGGCAGCAGCTCGCTGTCGCGGCGGGTGAAGACGTCTACCTGGTGGCCCATCTCGCCCAGGCGCCGCGCAAGCTCGGCGACGTAGACGTTCTGGCCACCGGAATCCTCGCCGCCTAGAGAGGCCAGAGGGCTCGCGTGTTCGCTGATCATCGCGAGGCGCACGGCACCGCCTCCCTGAGCTTCAGGGCTTCCTCGAACGCTGCCTCCCAGTCGGCCGCGAAACGCTCGAGGCCGAACCTCTCACGAACGGTGCGCCGGCCCGCGTCCCCGATCCGAAGCGCCTCCTCCGGATCGGAGAGCAACCGCCGCATCCGGCGAACCAGATTGTCCACGTTCGTGTCTATAAAGCCGTTCTCCCCGTCCTTTATCACGGTGACGAGCTCGGTGGTGGCCAGAGCGACCACCGGGAGACCTATCTCCATCGCCTCTAGAACGGAGAGGGGGAGGCTTGTGTAACGGATCGGGTTGAAGTAGAACCGGTACGCCCTCATCCTCTCGTGTACCTCGGCCTGCGGCAGATCTCCGAACCCCCCGGCTACTTCCTTGCTATCGAAGCCGAAGAGGTCGAGTGGCACCTCTTCACTAGCCCGCCGGAAGACGTCCCCACCGACCACCCTCTTGCGGCGCGGCATGTCGTTCACGAGCGAGACGCCCCTCTCTATCTCGCCGATGTAGCTACCCTTGGGGGTCGAAGGCAGCACGGCGTGGTCTATAACGCGGGTCGGGGTCTCGCGGCAGTCCCAGAACAGGTCGTTGAAGTGGGTGACGTGTACGAGGAGCACGCCGGGGTCGTCGATAGGATGGACCATCTCGTTTGTGCGGCCCTGCGGGGTGTTGTGCTCCAGGTAGATCGCCGGTAGCGCCCGCTGCTCGGGCGTCAGTATCTCCCGGGTATCCTCGAAAAAGTTCTTCTCGGTCTGGTAGATGACGAGGTCCAGATCCAGGTCGCCCACTTCCTCGGCCGGTACCTCGACCGTATCCGGCGACCAGGAGTAGGTCGGCCCGCGACCCCCGTAGCCTTCGGGTTTGTCGGGCTTGGTCGGCAGGTAGAAGCGATACGGAGCGCTGGCGAAGCTCTGCACGAGCGTGTTCAGGTAGGAGCCGTGGATCTGCCAGACGAGTACGTTCACTTCCTCACACCCCCAACCGCTCCTGCCTCGTGTCGAGAGCCTCCACGCCGCGCAGAACGTCCTCGACCGGGATGCTGGAGATGGGATTCCCTTCGAGAACGGCGTGTCGCTCCCCGTCGAGTGGCCCCCAGCGACCAGCGTCCGTCGAGGGGCCGAAGAGGGTGACGCTCGGGGTGCGTAGCGCGTACGCCAGGTGGGCAGGTCCCGTGTCGTTCGATACCAAGACGCTCACCCGCGCCACGAGCGCGATGAGCGTGGAGAGGTCGGTCTCACCGCCGAGGTCCAGAGAGTCGGGTGCGGCCTCGCTCACCAGCCGCGTAAGCTCCTTCTCTCCCGCGCTCCCCGTCACCGCTACCTCATAGCCACGGCGGACCAACCCTTTCGCCACCTGCCCGTAAGCCTCCCCCGACCAGCGTTTCTCGGGGACCGAGGCCCCGGGATGTACGAGGGCCAGCGGCTTCCGGAGACGGATCGGGAGCAACGCCACGGCTCGCCGGTCGTCCTCTTCTCGGACGCGCAACTCCGGCTCGGGGCTATCGTAGGCTACCGTAGGCAACCCGCCGGCCTCCTCAGCGAGCAGGAGCAGCTTGCGAGACTCGTGCGTCTCGGCGTCCCATGGGACCTCGACGTCGAGGCCGGGAACGTCGCTCCTCTTCTCGCCGACGAAGCTCGCGGTCTGGTGAGCCCCGAACCGGGCGACGAGCCGGATCGAGATGGGTCCCCGTCCGTGCATGTTCACGGCGAGATCGAACCGTTCGGCGTGCACCCGCGCTAGGAACTCTTCCAGTTCCTCCGCGGTTCCCGTTCCGTCGAGGCCTGGGGCGCCGGGATAGGGGAGGAGGCGGTCGACGAGGTCCCCCAGGTGGGGGGCAAGGGTGGTCGCCCAGGGGAGGGAGATCAGCGTGATCTCCGCCCGTGGGTACCCGCGCCGGAGCGACCGCAGGGCCGGCGCCGCCGCCGCCGGGTTCGTGCCGGCGAAGACCGTGACGACCGGCCGTTTCAGAGCCGAGGCCACGTGGGTCGTCCCCGTGTTGTTGGTCACCACGACCGCCGCCCGTCCGACGAGCGCCGCGAAAGAGCCGAAGCTCGTCTCGCCGCCGACGGGTATGCCGGTCGAGCCGGCTACTCGGCGGGCCAGGTCACCTTCGCCCGGCCCCCCGGTGACGAGCACCCCCATCCCGCTCTGCCCCGCCAGGCCCTTGACGACCTCCCTGTAACGCTCCGGGGGGTAGGCCCGCGAGGAGGCGCTCGCCCCCGGATGCACCAGGACGAAGCGCTCCAGACCGTGCTGCTCCAGGAGTCCCGCCGCTCCCTCCTCGTCCTCGGTACGCGGGACGAGCACCATCTCCGGCTCGACGGGCGGGAAGCCCAGGAACTCCGTCAGCTCCAGGCCGCGCAGGGCCTCGTGTTTGGGCGGCACGGTCTCCTCGTAGCGGTGGCGGTGGGTGAGCAGGGAGCCGGGGCCTTCGAAAGAGCCGGCGGCGCGCACGGGGATGCCGGACAGGTAGCACAGGTAGGCCGCCGGCAGCGCCGACTGCTTGTAGGAGGTGAAGATTATCGCCGCGTCGAAGTCGCGCTCTCTTAGAGTTTCGACGGCGGCCATCTCCCGCTCCGGGTCTTGGGGCAGCTGGAAGTAGACGTCCTCGTTGAGGGCGTTGTAGAGGATCGTCTCGTCCAAGTCCGGGTCGAGGCGACCGACCTCGCATCCGGTGGGACCGGCCAGGAGCGCCAGGTGCGCCTCCGGGAGGGCCTGGCGGACGGCCCGGAACGCCGGGGTTGTGAGCAGTACGTCGCCCAGGTTGTCCAGCCGCACGAGGAGGACGCGCCGGAGGTTTTCTCTCTCCATTCCCCCGAATACGTGGCTGGCGGCTTCGTTCACGGCCGGGACCAGGCGGCCGGCTTCGCAGCTTCGTCGGTGATGGCTTCGGCGTCTCCGGGGGAAGACCTTATGTGTTCGATCGTGGCGGAGGCCGAGCGGCCGGGGAGAAGCGGCAGGACTATTACCTCTCCGCCGACCTCCTCGACCGCGGACTCCTCGGCCAGCCGGTCGCCCGCGTGGTCCCCGCCCTTCACGTGCAGGTCCGGCTCGACGCGTCGGATCAGGGCCTCCGGCGTGTCCTCGTCGAAGACGACGACGTGGTCCACGCACGGGAGCGCCTCCAGAAGCTCGACCCGGTCCTCTTCGAGCATTACGGGACGGTTCGATCCCTTGACCCGTCGCGCGGAGGCGTCCGAGTTCAACCCGACGACGAGCACGTCCCCGAGCTTCCTCGCCTCGCGCAGCAAGAAGAGGTGCCCCCGGTGCAAGAGATCGAAGCACCCGTTCGTAAAGACCACCTTCCCACCCGAACGCCGCACCCGCTCGAGTTCCTCCTCCAGAGCCCCGGACCTCTCGGCGACGGGCTCCGCCGGCAGCCGCTGCAGCAGCTCCCTCATACCCACCGGCGCGGTCCCCGAGCGGGACACGGCGAGCGTCGCCGCCTCGACCCCGAGCCGGGCAGCCGCGCGCACCCCGGCGTCTCCGCCTAAAGACAGCGCAAAGGCCGCGAGGAACGTGTCGCCCGCGCCGTTGACGTCCGGGTCCGCCACCCGCCGACCGTCGACGCGCACCGTGACCTCCTCGTCCACTACCACGGCACCCTCCTCGGCGAGGGTCACGGCCACGGCACGCGCCCCGGTCTCGCGTCGCAGGGCCTCCCCAACCGCCCCGGCATCGACCCGACCCGGGTCTGCCTCTACGGGGAGGTCGAGGGCCTTCTGGGCCTCCAGGTGGTTCGGGGTGGTGGCGGCGAGGTCTTGCCACCGGAGGCGTAGGGGATCTTTGGAGTCTAAGAGTACGCATTCGTGTCCTGTAGCGCCCAGGGCGTCCGCTACCTTCTGGGTTATGGTCCCGCCGGAGTAGTCGGAGACTACGACGACCTCGTCGCTCTCCGCCAGGACCGCCGCCCGTTCGGCGAGATCCTCCTCCACGGCGCATCTCAGTGGCTCCTTGTCCCCGGAGTCGACGCGGGCCAGGGTCGCGCCGTCGGCGACGAGGCGCTTCTTCACGACCGTCGCGCGCCCAGGAACCCGGATCATGCCTCCGGTATGGATTCCACACTCGGAGAGCTTCTCCAGGAGTTGGTCGCCAGTTGGGTCGTCCCCGATCGCGGCGAGCAGGGTCACCTCGGCGCCGAGAGCGGAGAGGTTGGCGGCGACGTTGGCCGCGCCTCCGGGGGAGCAGGTCGTGTCGACGTTCGTGAGGACGGGAGCGGGGGCGTCGGGGGCGAGGCGGGCGGCCCGGCCCCTCTCGAAGACGTCGAGCATCACGTCGCCCACCACGACGCACCGGCGTCCCTTGTAGCCGCGTACGAGCGCGGCGAGCCCCTGTCCGTCCGCGCTACTCAAGGTCCAAAACTCGCGACGTTCTCCGCGGAACCCGGAACGTCCCCCGATACCACGAGGATGTGACGGACGGCCGCGGCGAAGTCCTCTGCTCTGTAGTCGGGGGGCGGCTGGGCCGTCTCGGGGCCGACGAGGACGGTGCGGGCGCCGGCTCGCCGGCCCGCCTCGACGTCGGCCTCGATGTCGCCGACCATCCAGGAGGCCGAGAGGTTGACGCCGTGCTTGCGGGCGGCCCGGCGGAGCATACCCGGCGCGGGCTTGCGGCAGGCGCACTCGACGGCGTATGGGGACGTGTCTCCCTCTGGGTGGTGGGGACAGTACTCCATTCCGTCGAGCGCCGCCCCGTGCCGGTCGAGCATCCTCTGGAGCCGGTCGTGCATCCGGGCGACCGCCGCCTCGTCGAAGTAGCCGCGGGCCACACCCGACTGGTTCGAGACCAGGACTAGCTTGTAACCGGCCGCGCGCAGCTCGAGGAGGCCCTCGACCACGCCGTCGAAGAGTTCGATCCCGTCGGGGTCCGACCCGTAGTGCCTGTTGACGATGAGGGTCCCGTCCCGATCCAGGAAGACCGCCTTGTTCAGGAAGAGCGCCTCCTCGACGAGCCCGCAGATGGTGTGCGTCAGCACCAGGTGCCCGGCCTGCACGGTCGCCGTGTCGCGGGCCCCGAGGACCACCGGCACGTCCACGAGCCCCCCGAGACGCCTCCCTCTACCCTTCTCGCCGAGATAGCCGACGGTGGCGAGCCCCTTCTCCTTCGCGACGAGGACCGCCCGGACGGCGTTCTCCGAGTCCCCGCTCGTCGAGATGGTGACGAGTACGTCACCGGCCTCTCCCAGCGCGTCGACCTGGTGGGCGAATGCGTTGTCGTAGCCGTAGTCGTTGGCGACGGCGGTGAGGACGGCGGAGTTCGCATCGAGGGCGAGCGCCGGCAAGGGTGCCCGATCCCGCTCGAATTTGCCGACGAGCTCCGTGACGAGGTGCTGGGCCTCCGCGGCGGACCCGCCGTTGCCACACGCGAGCACCTTACCCCCCCTCTCGTAGCAGGCAACTATGAGTGCCGCCGCCTCTTTGGCTGCTCCGGCCGGAAAGCCCGCGAGCATCCCACGCGCCCTGTTCGCCCAATCGCCGGCCCGGCCCGGCGCGGCGCCGTTCCCCGAGGAGCCGTTCATCGTCGCGTCTCTGGCGTGTCCGTCCGGCCACTCGTCGCACGCGACTGGCCTACGGGGGTCCTGCGAGAAGCTAGCATGACCTCACGACATCGGCGCTTCGGAGCCTCGTTCGTGGTAGCCAAACTCGTACAAGACCCCGTCGTTATGCCATACGTGGTAGCTCCCGGAGAACCTTTGCTCAGCATGTTGGGCGAGTGGGAGATCTCTTTGTGCAGAACTGCGATAGGCGCCACCTCCGGAGGCGTCGGGTACGTAGTCGAACGACCGCTCGTCGATTCATAACTCATGCAAAGATATTTTTCCTCACTTCTTCTACTGTTAAACTTCTCCTAAAATTAATGCTTGAAAACCGGCCAGAATAGGGCGTACAGGATCTCGAAGAACGGCGGTGGAATCGTGGAGCGCGAGCTCGCGGGCGGGGTGAAGGTCGAGGTAGTCCAGGGCGACCCACAACCTGCCCAATCGTTACGTCATCCACGCCCTGGGACCAGTCTACGGCCAGGACCACCCCGAAGCGGAACTCCTGGCGGATTGCTACCGCAACTCCCTCGCGCTCGCCGAAGAGCGTGGAATAAACTCGGTTGCCTTCCCGGCCCTCTCGACCGGCGTATTCGGCTACCCGAAGGGAGAAGCCGCAGAGGTCGCGCTGCGCACGGTGATCGAAGAAGCCGAAAGCCTCCGTAGCGTGCGCCTCGTCCGCTTCGTCCTCTTCGGCGAGGAGGACCGCCAAGTTTATGAGGACACGCTCGCGCGGCTGCTAGGCGAGGGAGAATAAGAGAGAGCTACTGCTCCTCGTCCGTTCCGCTACCGCCCCTCTGTCGATTCCGCGGGCACGACCGCGGAGAGGCTTGCCAGCCACCGTGCGTCTACGACGAGACCTTCCCCTGAGCGGTGAGAACCTCCAGGGTTTTGTCGACGTTCTCCTCGGTTGCGACGCTCTCGGCGGTCGCGAGGAACGAGAGCAGGGTGATGGGCTTCCGGGCGAGGGAGGCCGCGTAGGTCTTGTGGTGCCCGTCGAGCAGGTAGTGGGCGAGGCACCAGTGTTCGGTCACTTCCGGCCCCTCTTCCCGGGTCGCGGGTCCCCTGACGTCCAGTACGGAGACGGCCAGGGCCGTGGGCTTCTCCCCGCCGTCCAGCCGGTTCGCGTAAGCTGCCAGGGTCTTCTCGCTCAGCCAGCGCTTCGGGAACATGGGGACGACGAACTCGAAGAACCGTTTGCCCTCTCCGAGCGGTACGGGAGGCGTGCGATAGTACTCGGTCTTCGGGTGGTGGGGCAGATCCCAGAAGGCGTCCTTATCCCACAACTCGACCTGCTCGTTCGCGAAGTAATCTCGTTCCGTGCCAGGCGTCACCAGGGTTGGAGTTATCTCCAGCAGGCTCACACGATAGTTCCCCCCGGGCAAGGCGTTGCCGACGCTGGTGACGAGACCGGGTTCTGCTCCCCGCAGACCAGCTCTCAGGGTGTCCGCCGTCTCCACGGGGGAGACGTTCCGGTTCGCGCCACCCATGCGCTCGAAGAGGAACGCGCACGTGTCGCAGGCGCCGCCGATAAAGTACGCTTGCTCGCCCTCCAACGTGAGGTAGCGGCTCCAACCGACTGAGCCCTCGTACGCCGGTTGCTCGAAGCCGAGCACCGGCTTCGAAGATTTTACTTTGATGTGCGTTGCGTCCAGCAAGCTCCCCCGTGTGCTCCCCGATCCCGGGTATGGGCTTCATGACCGGCTCCGTGCCCGCGAGGGTCGCCGGGGGTACGAGCGCTCGCAAAGGCCCCACCGGAGAGCCCACCTCCCGCCAGCGGTCGCGCGCCTCGAGCTGCGGGTGGTCGAGGAACTGGCGCACGGTCCTCATTCGGGCGTTGGCGCTGCCCGCCCCTTCGAGCCGCTCTATGGCTTGCTCCTCTGTCAAGTGCGAGAAGACGTCCTCGATCTCCGCGTGCAGATCCGCCCGGTTCGCGACCCGCTCCGAGTTCGAGGCGAACCTCTCGTCCTCCGCCATCCCGGGCCTCTCGAGCACCTCCTCGCAGAACCGCGCCCACTCCCGCTCGTTCTGGATGCCCAAAAAGACGATCTCCTCATCGCCGCACTCGAACGGGCCGTAGGGGGCGATGGCCGCGTGGCTGGCCCCGCTTCTCTTCGGCTCCTCGCCGCCGTAGTAAGAAAAGTAGGCCGGGAAGCCCATCCACTCGCCCAAAGATTCGAGCATGGAGACGTCGAGCGTGGCCCCCTCGCCGGTACGTTCCCGCCTTAGGAGGGCGGCGAGGATGCCCGAGTAGGCGTACATGCCGGCCGCGATGTCCGCGGCGGAGATGCCGACCTTCGAGGGGGTCTCGGGGGTGCCGGTGATCGAGACTAAACCCGCCTCGCACTGGACCAGCAGGTCGTAGGCCTTTTTGTCCCTGTACGAGCCCGTGCCGCCGTATCCGGAGACGCCGCAGTAGATGAGGTGCGGATGCCTCTCCCTTAGCTCCTCCGCGCCGAAGCCCAGCCGCGCGGCGGCGCCCGGCGCGAGGTTCTGGACGAAGACGTCCGCCTCCGCGACGAGGCGATGGAGCGCTTCTTTCGCTTCGTCTTCCTTGAGGTTCAGGGCCAGAGACTCCTTGGAGCGGTTGAGCCAGACGAAGTGGCTGGAGAGGCCCTCTACGGTCTCGTCGTAGGAGCGGGCGAAGTCGCCTACCTCCGGCCGCTCGACCTTTATGACGCGCGCCCCGAGATCGGCGAGCTGGCGGGTCGCGAACGGGGCTGCCACTGCCTGTTCGAGCGCGACGACGGTTATGCCTTCGAGGGGCAGCATCCTAGAAGGACCTCGGCAGTTCGAGGACGTGCTCGGCGACGTAGGAGAGGATGAGGTTCGTCGAGATCGGGGCTACCTGGTAGAGGCGCGTCTCCCGGAACTTGCGCTCGACGTCGTACTCGGCGTCGAAGCCGTAACCTCCGAAGGTCTGCACCGCGACGTTGGCCGCCTCCCAACTTGCATCCGCCGCCAGAAGCTTCGCCATGTTCGCCTCCGCCCCGCACGGCTCGTCCGCGTCGAAGAGCGCGGCTGCCTTCTTCGTCATAAGGTCGGCGGCTTCGACGGAGACGTGAGACCTGGCTATCGGGAACTGGATGCCCTGGTTCTGCCCGATCGGACGCCCGAAGACCTCGCGCTTTCTCGCCCTATCCGTCGCCCGCTCGACGAAGAAACGTCCGTCTCCCACGCACTCGGCGGCGATGAGTATGCGCTCGGCGTTCATGCCGTCCATGATGTAGCGTAAACCCTCGCTTTCCTCACCGATGATGCTGCTCGCTGGGACGCGGAGGTTCTCGAAGAGTAGCTCGTTCGTCTCGTTGTTCATCATCACCCGGCGCCGTTTTACGGCGAGCCCGTCGCCGGCGGCTTCGCGCAGGTCCACGAGAAACACGGAGAGGCCACGGGAGCGCTTCTCGACCTCTTCGATGGGCGTGGTGCGGGCGAGCAGTACCATGAGGTCCGAGTGTCCCACGCGGGAGATGTAGATCTTGCGCCCGTTGACGACGTACTCGTCGCCGTCGCGTACGGCGCTCGTGGTCAGTTGCGTGGTGTCCGTACCGGCCTCGGGCTCGGTGACGCCGAAGGCCTGCAGCCGGAGTTCGCCGCTCGCTATCTTCGGCAGGTACTGCTCTTTCTGCGCCTTCGAGCCGTGCCGCAGGAGCGTGCCCATGGTGTACATCTGGGCATGCGCGGGGCCGGCGTTTGCGCCGCTCCTGTTGACCTCTTCCAGGATCGCGCAGGCGGCCTGGAGGCCGAGGCCCATGCCACCGTACTCCTCGGGGATCAGCGCCCCGAGCAGGCCCGAGTCGGTCATGGCCCGGACAAAATCCTCCGGGTACTCGCGATTCTCGTCGAGGGCGCGCCAGTATTCGTCCGGAAAGCCCGCGCAGACCTCCCGGACCGTACCTCTGAGACTCTCGTGGGTCTCGTTCACCAGTACGCGCCTCCCGGCTTTGCCCCCAGACAGACCACCTTCACGGCCGCTAACTAATATATCAGCCCATCCTCGTCTGCTCGTGCCGGTGAGGGAACGACAAGAGGGTGGGTCCTCACGGACCCACCCTCTGTATAGAGCCCCGGCTTGCCGGGCTAAGGAGCGCGGTTGGTTACTGGAAGATCCGGCGGGTCAAGACCCCGCCGGTCACCAGCCCGGCTCCCAATCCCAACGCGAGCAGAGAGATCGGTTATTAGCCGGACGCGGAAGCGGCCTGGTTGACCTGCTGGTCGCACGTCGTGGTGCTGGCCGGGCTCACGGTGATCGTAGAGCCGACCTCCTCGAACTCGAAGTCATCAGCCTCGGAGCCGTACTGGATCAAGTCGATCTGGTTCTGGGCGTTGCCGGTGTTCGCGACACCCTGGATGCCGGCACACTGGTTGGAGTTATCGCCCTCGCTGGTGACGGTGAACGACTGGTCCACGTCGCCGCTCTCGCCTTCCTGCTCGCCTTCCTGACCGATCTGCGCTATGGCCGGGACTGCGGCGACGATCAGCATCGCCAGCAGCGCCGCCAACAACATCAACTTCCTCAACGTGTTCTCCTTTTCTTTCTGTCTTAGACTCGGCTCCGGCGGGTTGGTTATATCG
>JAIVIG010000134.1 GCA_020200675.1 Actinomycetota bacterium | reverse complement strand
GCCCGGCGGTCTTCTACGTCGTAGCTCGCGGTGTGGAGGGTGGCAGGCTGGCGGGGATCGTGTCCTGCCTCGGCATCGAGGTCGGCACCCTGGCGCACGCCGCCTTCGCCGCCGTCGGGCTCTCGGCGCTCCTGGCATCCTCCGCGACCGCCTTCGCGGTCGTCAAGTGGCTCGGCGCGGCGTACCTGGCCTGGCTCGGCCTCAAGCGTCTGTTCGGCCGCGGCGAGGAAGACGCCCCCGCGGCCGTCGAGCCGGAACCTCTCTCGCGCGCCTTCTCGCAGGGTGTGATCGTGCAGGTCCTCAACCCCAAGGTCGCGCTGTTCTTCCTGGCCTTCTTGCCGCAGTTCGTGGACCCCTCGCGCGGCGACGCGTGGACGCAGATCCTCGTGCTCGGCGCGACGCTCGCCGCGCTCGGGCTCCTGACCGACGGGCTCTACGCGCTGCTCGGTGGGACGGCCAGCGTGGCCCTCAGGCGAAGGAGCGCCAGGTTCCGACGTACGCAGCGTTACTTCTCCGGCGGAGTCAACCTGGCGCTCGGCGCGGCGAGCGCGGCCTCGGGTTCTGGGAAAGATTGAGGAGGACGAGATGGACTTCGGAGTAACCTTCCAGACGGACCCTCCGGCCTGGCGTGTCATTAGGCTAACACAACGAGCCGAACGGCTCGGGTTCACGCACGCGTGGACCTTCGACTCGCATGTGTTGTGGCAGGAGCCGTACGTCATCTACTCGCAGATGCTCGCGGCGACGGAGAGGATCCTGGTCGGACCCTTCGTGACGAATCCCGCCTCGCGCGACCCGTCGGTGACGGCCTCGCTCTTCGCCACCTTGAACGACATGTTCGGCAACCGCACCATCTGCGGCATCGGTCGGGGTGACTCGGCCAGGCGCGTCCTCGGCAAGAAGCCGACCACTTTGGCGCAGGTCGAGGAGGCGATGCACGTCATCAAGGAACTGGCCGAGGGGCGGGAAATAGACGTCGCGGGCGTAAAGGTCCGCATCCCCTGGGTCAGAGACGGCAAGCTGGACGTGTGGATGGCGGGCTACGGTCCGAAGGCCCTCAACCTGGTCGGGCGCAAGGCCGACGGCTTCATCCTGCAGCTCGCGGACCCCGTGCTCCTGGAGTGGACCATGAAGCACGTCCACGACGCCGCCGTCGCGGCGGGACGGGACCCCAAGGACGTCAAGATCTGCGTAGCTGCCCCCGCCTACGTAGGCGAAGACCTCGCCCACCAGCGAGACCTGTGCCGGTGGTTTGGGGGGATGGTCGGCAACCACGTCGCCGACCTCGTCACCCGCTACGGAGAGGACGGCGAAGTACCCAGAGCGCTCACGGACTACATAAAGGCGCGCGAGGAGGGCTACGACTACAGCTACCACGGCAAGGCCGGCAACCCCTCGACTGACTTCGTCCCGGACGACATCGTGGAACGCTTCTGCGTTCTGGGGACCGTCGAGGACCACGTTGCCAAGCTGACGCAGCTAGAGGAAATGGGCGTGGATCAGTTCAACATCTACCTCATGCACGACGCGATGGAGGCGACGCTGGATGCCTATGGGGAGGAGATCATACCGGCTCTGGAGGCGAAGTCCGCAGTGTAGGAGCGATGTCACTCGGAAATAGCGTTCCTGACTACATAACCAGTAGCAGGGCTTCGGGCAAGGTTGCGGTCATGGGCTTGCTAGAACGGCACGGCGAGGTCAGGACTAAGGTGGTACCGGACACCAAGAGCCGCACCCTCCAGGTAGAGGTTAGAGAAAACGTAGAGCCCGGTTCGGCGGTCTACACAGACGCTCTTAGGTCTTACCGGGGCTTGGACCCCGAGTACGTGCATCAAGTGGTTGACCACGCCGAGAAATACGCGGAAGGCCGGGTTCACACGAAGGGCTTAGAGAACTTCTGGAGCCTCTTGAAGCGGTCCCTCAAGGGCACTTACGTCAGCGTAGAGCCTTATCACCTTTTCAGATACTTAGATGAGCAGGCGTTTCGGTTCAATGAGCGTGAAGGCCAGGATGCCGACCGGTTCAAGAAGGCGATCGGGTCTGTTGCGGGTCGGCGGTTGACTTATCGCCAGTTGACCGGTGGTGATACGGCTTCCTAAAGCACACCCTACCCGCCATGCTGCAGAGGTCTTCTTAGTATTTGAGTATCGTGTCCGTACATGCCACCTTCCAGATCTTGCAGTGTATTGTGTTCGATATCCTCTTGTGGCCCCAATTTGCTCGTCCATATTCCCGAAGGCAATTGCCGCGCCATGTGAGTTGGCGTTCCATTGACGTTTACGTATATCGCTACCTTTTCGAATCCAGGTTCGAGTTCACTGTTATTAGCAGGCTCATACCCAAGAGTGCGGAACGCAAGAACAAAGTTATCTAGCGTCACCACGAGCGGCAATCCTGGAGGCCAATAAGCGAACGGATGTTGCACGGGCCACCACATGCGGTCAGTCTCATTAGCTGCCCAGCCGATGCAGTTGTAGTCCCACGTCGCTGGACTCTTTTTCTCGGAATTGCCGCTGTGCAGATTAGGAAAGTCCGATGGCAACCACGGCGCCACTCCTATATGAGATCCCTCTGCCTACCCCACTCCAGCCAAGCCTCTGTCATCTTCTTTAGCCTGCCTGCGTCCTCCGGTTTTACGGGGTCTGCCCTGGTGATGTAGCTGAGAGCCCAAAACCAGGGGGCCGGCCTGTCTTGTAGCTCACGAAGTATCAGCGGAACAGCGCCTGGTCCCAAGCCAATGATGGTCTGGTAGGCAGGGTGTAATACAACGTCGGTAAGCGACGAAGTTAATCTAGTTCCCGCTCGCCATTCATCGACTAGTTCGTGAAATTCCTGTTCGTCTATTTCGGTTTCTGTCCAAGTAGTCGGGAGCAGTAGTTCCGTAGAGCCCTCGAAATCAGCGTGGCGGGCGTAATCTTCTAGATATTGGGACATATACCGCGCCGAGCCAAAGGCGCTGATCTCCTCCTCTAGGACAACAGCCGAGAAGAAAACCCGTTTGGAGACGTGGGGGGTCGGCGGTCGAACGGCTTTGTTCCAACGCTCTTCTTGCTCATACCAATCGGAGATGTGACCACCTACTGTTGTTTCCATCGCTTTACCCCCTTACTCTATATCCAGGTAGAATACATCTGCTGCCGCGAGAACCGATTTCAGGCTTTCCGCTTTCGATTTGGCCCGCTCAAGTTGAGCCATCAGCGCACGAATATCTGCGCCGTCCAGCGCAACGAGAAAGTCTTTGTATCTGTTATCGGCATCGAGATAGCTGATCCTGAGTGTGTGCGTTATCACCGCTGCTTCTGGGCCATCCGCTGGGTCAGGCCCGAAGATTGGGCGTGTGTCTGTCAGAATTCGCGTTTGGCTTAAAGAATGTTCATTCTCGAATCGTAGATTATTCGCCCGCGCTGCAAGGTAAAGCGAATTTACGTCGAGAAGCTTGGTTAGACGCTTCTTGAAGTGCTCGTGATCTTCGGGAGCCCCCAGCTCTTCGAGGTCACTATCTTCTACCGCGCGAGCTATATCGTCAGCAATGTCTGGAGGAGGTAAGCCCAACCTAGCTCGAAGGGAGTAAAGGGAGAATAGAGTAGCCATTATATCCTCTATGTCGCCTCGTGGTATGGTGGTTGTCCTCGAAGCCACTGTCTCCACTAGCTCTCCACTGTTGAGCGTCATTGGCGCATCCTCAACAGCTGAAAGCAACTCTTGGGCGGAATCGTCGCTCAAAGCACGAATCTTTTTTAGTCCCTTCTGGTAGGGCTCCGGCACCATTAATGTTGGCATGTTGCCGCGTTTTTGTGTTCGGTGCGCACCATAACCACCATACTATCACCGCTCACGAGGCCCGCGAAACCAAGAGGGCAGCGCGTAGCGGTATGCGCACCACCGCTTTGACCCTTGATTCATCCCGCCCGCTTCTCTTCCTTCTCCCGCTTCTCTTCAGCCAGCTTCTCGTCTAGCTCCTCTTTGGGAACCGCCGCCATCTTCTTGACGTAATCCTTGAATCCCTCCCAATCGGGATCTCGTTCGTCGCGGTTCCGTTCGTCCCTCTGAGTTTCGCCGTTGTGGTTGTCTTCGATCATACCGTGCAACCTCTACTTTCGTACTGCAATTCTCAGTGTCATACCGAAATTCTCAGTTTCAGTTTACAACTTAAGTATCTCCAATCTGACATTGATAAGTATCTCCAATCTGACATTGAACCTCCACAGCCTCCAGTAAACTCAGGCCATGCAGAACAGCCTGCTTCAGCTCGACTACCGAGTCGTAGAAGCGGCGTGGCATGAGGAAACCCTTTAACCTACGCCACACTCCCTCTATCAGGTTCAGGTGCGGGCAGTAAGATGGCAGACGATACAACCTCAGCCCCCTCGACTCCCACTGTGCCTCGCGCTCTCTAATCATCCCGGCGGTGTGAAACGGCGCGTTATCCAGAACAACCACACAACGCTTGCCCTTTCGCTGCGTCTGTTCGGCCAGAGCGTCCAGGTAGCCCTTGACCTCTCCACTGCGGCACGAACCCTCGATCAAGGAGTACTCCAACCGCTCGGTCTTCCTTTCCAAGCAGAGCGTGCCGATGAGGTTGATCCGTCCTTGGGACCCCCATCGGCTTCTTACCCGGTGCTGGTACTGCGTGCCTTTTAGCGTCCAAGTGTAGGTCGGGGGCAGGCACAAACAGAAGCCGCTCTCATCGAGGTACTTCAGGACGATCTCTCCTTTTTGAGCCTTTTTTTGAGACTCTCCAACTCTTCTCGGGCTTCGCGCTCCTCATCGGGGTCCGGCGGTTTATTAGGCACGTAGCGGGTGCGCTTCCAACTGTATCCCATCGAATGGAGGTGTTGGCGGACGGCTTCGGGCGTGACCTCCATTCCAAAGCTCTCTCCTAGAGCCTCGGCAAGCTGGGTAGCATTCCAGGTGCGTTCCTCAAAGAGCTTGCCTTCCATGAAGGTTCTTGCCTCCTCGGTGATACGCGGCGAGTTGCCTGGAGCCGTCCCATCGACAAGGCCCTCAAAGCCGCGCTCTTTCCAGCGGTCGAGGTCGCGGCCGACACTCGCCCTGGAGCGCCCAGTGTAGGCAGAGATGGTTTGCATGTTGGAGCCTCGATGGGAGAGGCGCAAAACCTGGGCACGTAGACGCACTTTGGGTTTGAAGTAAGGAGCTTGCTCGATCTCTCGCAGTCGAACGTCTTCTTCCTC
>JAIVIG010000392.1 GCA_020200675.1 Actinomycetota bacterium | reverse complement strand
CGCCCGCGCCACCCCCGGCGTGTAGACGTCGCGCATGTCCTGCACCGTCCTCACCGGCTGCATCGCCTTGACGACGAGCTTGCCGCCGTCGTGCTTCAAGAGAGCCCGGTCACGGAACCACAGGACCTCGACGTCTTCGAGGTCGTTCAAAAGGTCGGCAACGTGCTCGGCCCCGGCGTGGTCGTCTACTTCGAGCGTGATCTCGCGTACAGAGGAGTCTCGTCCGACGTTGATAGTGTCCACGTCCCCGATCAGGCCGTTCCCCTCGGCTATGGCCCCGGCGACCTTGGCGAGTTGGCCCGTACGGTGCGGCATATGGATGTGGTAAGTGTAGTCGAGTGCCAAGAGATCAACCCCCTAAATACCGATGCCCCGCCCGCGGCCCCACGACCTCTCCGCGAACCCGGAACACCGCATCGCCCTTTCCTTAGACTCCCCACGCGGAGGCGAACAGCCTCCGCCCGCATTCTATAGCACGCCGAAATCTTGCGGGAGCGTGCAACGTACCGGATACTGATCCCGCCCGGAGAACGCGGCGGGAGGAGGTCGAGATGCGGAACGTGCCTGTAATCTACGGGTGGTTTGCGGTAACGATCCTGCTACTCGCCGCTCCAGCCTGCGCCGGCTCCGAGTCCGGGACCGGTACCGAAATCCCCGAGAACGAGTACGGCCTCGAGGTCGTGGACGACAAGGACCTCTATTTGCAGACGGTCGAGGAGGACCCGTCGAAAGAGCTGGTGGATCTGGAGGAGGAGATCTCCGGCATCCGCCTCAACGTGCGCTATGCGACGGAGGACAACTTCATGGAGGAGCAACTCTATCCCGTCGCCAAGGTGGTGCTACGCAAGCCCGCCGCCGAATCTCTCAGCGAGGCACAGGAGGACCTCAAAGAGCGCGGACTGGAGCTAGAAGTCTTCGACGGCTACCGCCCCTACGAGGTGACCGAGAAGATGTGGGAGCCCTACCAGGACCCGGACTTCGTCGCCGACCCCGCCGAAGGCTCCCGGCACAACCGTGGCTGCGCGGTAGACGCGACGCTCGTCGACAGCGCCAGGGGAGAAGAGATCCTCATGCCGACGGATTACGACGACTTCACCGAGAAGGCCGCGCACGACTACGCGGACCTGCCCGAAGAGGCGATCCGCAACCGCGATCTGCTACGCGAGGTGATGGAGGGTCACGGCTTCGCCGCGCTGGAGACGGAGTGGTGGCATTACGACTGCCAGGATTGGGAGCGGTTCGAGGTCATGGACCTCTCCCTAGAGAACGTCCCGTAGGGACGTACAGCGGCGTCTTGATGGGCGAGAGCACCCGCGAGATCGAGCTGGCGGTGGTGTAGCTTTCTGGAACGCAGAACGAAGGATGATCGGAAATCCTGAGGTCGTATCTTTAAATGCGAGAACCGCGCCTTATAGTTATCCCATGAATGAGAGTCGATCCGTCGAGGAGAACGGAATGCAGGACGATATGGTCAACGTTGTGAAGTATCCGGTGGAAGCTCAGCGCTGGGTTGGGGTTACCGCGCCCACGTACAACGCCCTCTTGAAGAGCGGCTTGCTGGGGAGAACCGGCCCCGACAACAGTGTGGTCTGGGAGGACTTGCAACACTACGACAGGTACGGCACGCAGTGGCAGATCGCGGGGCGTCCGCCTTTGCCGACTCGCATGGTGTCGGCCGAGTTCATCCAGTCTATGCCACCACCCCCGGACATCAGAGACGAGAAGTACCCTGGCGTGCAAACCTGGTTTTATGTGTGGCGCGAGGGTATGCCGGATGTCGAGGAGGCCCTGGAGACGGACACGTGCTGGCTGGCCCACTTCTACCTCACACCGAATACGTACCTCTGGTCAGCACCGACGAGTACGGCGACCGTCAGCCCCATGCTCCTCAAGCTGCGCAGCAAGAGAATCGTTCTCGGGACCAAGCTCCGAACCGTACTTTACCCCGACCCCACAGGCTCTTTGGGCTTGGTCACGGTATTCGCGCCGAACGGATCGTTGAAGGAATCTCTGGAGACAGCCTACGATATCGCCGGTCCGGTACTCGACGAACTCTCCGTCGAGTACGACCAGCCGCTGCCGGTTTCGCATGCCCTGGCAGTGGGGATTCCCTCCGGACTTATTGTAACGTTCTCTCCGTGGCAGCCGGAGATTCGGACGTTAGAGCCTGGGCATCGTCTACTGCCCCGTTGCCCGCACCCGGAGCTGAAGCACGCCGTGGCGCTATACAGGGAGGGAGTCTCGTCGAACAGTCCGTTCCACCAGTTCCTCACCTTGTGGAAGGTGTACGAGAACGCCTGCGAGGTCAGGGGAACCTGGCAACGGCACCACAAGCGGCGTCCGGAGAAGGTGCAGGAGGAGGTCATCCCGAAGGCGTTCGCGTTCGGGGGGTACGAAGGACTGACCTTCGACCAGGTAAAGCAGGAGCTGAATCGGCCCTTCCGCGTGGCGCTCGCCCACGGCGGGAAGATAGACGATGGAGAGCCAAAGACCGCCGCCACTGCCGAAGATTTTCTGAGCGTCGTGTACGCAGTGCCGGTGATGAGGTACATAGCCAACGTCACGCTCAAGAACGTCAGGGCGACCTTGGACTCTACGCAGCGTTCCTCAGCATAGCCGTAGGCAGATAGCGAGGTCGCCTACCCGAACTCTGCTCGGCGAGGGTGTCCGTGAGGTCGCGTTGGCGCTTGCTTAAACTAGCGGTCGGACGATCCGTACGGCTGGCAAGCTACGGGAGGAGTAGATCCTTACGGAAACCTGTTCTTCAAGCTGACCCAGAAGGGCAAGGAGATGTTCGAGAGTCGAACGGGAGACAGGGAAGCGCCCGGCCCCGGCTGAGGACCACGATTCCGAAAGGGGCAAGAGTTGCCAGCCCATTGGCGCAAGCTCTAAGCTTCGCTTTTAACAACGCGTGATCTAACGATGGTTCGTAGTTCACTGTGGATCCGCGAATTTATCCTGTCTATGCCGCCTTTTTTATGGCCGGGTATCTTCTCGCTGGCCCAGAAAGGCTGCCTTTAGGCCGCCCTGGAGACCTTCCGCGGGGTTTCGGCGCTTCGGCCGGGGTGCCCAGCAGTGGCAAGAGTGCAGCGAAACTTCGTAGGACCCGGTAGGGTGTGAGCTTCTCCACCGCCAGCGGCTTCTCCCACGGCAGCCTGCGGTCGGCCACTATCCCGCGCGCCAACAGCAGTTGCGCGTAGGCGGCAAGGATCAGCCAAGTCCAGCGGTCGGCCTGCTCAGGATGCCTCACTTTTGGCCTCACCCATCCCAGCCGCTCTTTTATGAAGCGAATCGCATGTTCAATGCTGAAGCGCTGGCAGTATGATCGCCACAATAGATCGAGGTCCGGCTCGTCTTGGAGGGCTCGCCCGCGCTCGATCGCGCCCGTGAGCGCGTCCGGGGCGTCCGGCGCGTTCATCACCTCGGTGACGAGCCGCCCGCTCAGGCGGCGACGTTGTTCCTCGCGAGGCACGAGCACGAAGAGGATGACGCCGGTCAGGATCGCCGTGAGCGTCAGCTTGATCGTCACCCACCAATACCTGAACAAGCCCCACCGCGTCAGCAGGCCCAGCAGAACACCGGTGCCGAGGGCAACGACGGCGAGCGGCGCCAGCAACCACGTTGCGATCAGGTCAGCAGCCGGGTAGATGGTTCGGGGGTCCGCCCCGCGTACGCTGGAGATTCCCAGCACCAGCAACACCAGGTCCGTGCCGAGCACACTGACGGCCGTCGCCACATGCACGGTGAGCAGAAGTTTGCGCCAGGGTGGCGACAGGTTCGTGTACCTCACGGCGTTTGCCCTCTGACCTCTTTGCGCGGACCCTCGCCGGGTTGGGTACTGTCGGACTCCGCAAGCGGTACGACTGCACGGTAGTACGTGACGCGCCCCAATACCCTCCTGACCCGATGGTTCACCTCCGTCGGGTCCGTCAAACCCGCTTCTCGCATGAGCGTCGGGATGCGGTCCCCGAAGTTGTCTCGCAGGAGCTTGTTTCGGTGGGACAGGCGAGCCATGAAGCCGTCGGATGACACCTTCGCTCCCCCGAAGTCGAGCAGATGCAGGGAGCCGCCGGGTTTGAGCACGCGCCGTACTTCGCGTAGCGTCGCCTCTTTCTCGTTCGGCCTGAGATGGTGGAACATGAAGGCGGAGAGAACCCGGTCGAACGACCCGTCCGGGTAGGGGAGCTGCTCCGCGAACCCGCGGTCCAGTTGAATGCTAAGCGCTCTCCGTTCGGATTTTTTCCTCGCGCGGGCGAGCGCCTTCGGGTCGGGCTCGACCCCGACGACCTCCGCGTCCGGGTGGAGGCGCTTGACGAGGAGCGCTAGGTTCCCGGTGCCGCAGCCGATCTCCAAAACCCTCTGACCCGGCCGGATGCCCGCCTGATCCACCAGCGGCCGGTGCACCTTGGCCATGCCAAGCAACCTGCACAGAGGATCGTAAAGTGGTAGCAGCCGGTCATGCCCCATGCCCGGGACGTAGGTCTTGCGGTGCCCTTCGGCCGTCGCGCTCATACCAGTCCTTTCATCCGCGTCTACAAGACGATGTTTCGGTACGAGACCAATATAGACGGCCGGATCGGAGCCGCAAAGAGCGGATATTTTGGTTTTATATAACGATTTCTCGTTTATCATCATGTGTGACGCGGCGGTTCTGCCGGCGAGGCCACGGGCCGTGCATGGGAGCGGCTCGGCTGAGAGTCTCCGCGGGGCTCGGGTGTTGGACGAGGACGGGAAGGATCGGTATGGACACGACGAGGATACTCGGCAGCCGGGGTGATGGGCCGCCGGTCTATACCTACGAGGCGGTGCCCGGGGTCCCGCCCGTGAGCGTCATCAGGTTGGGCCACGAACTCTCCCCGAGTGGAATACCCGAAGCGCACGCCCATTCCCACGACTTCCTGGTTCTCGCCTACTTCGGGCGGGGTGGCGGTTCATTGCGGTTGGGAGACCGCCAGTGGCCGGTGGAGGCCGGGGACGCGTACGTCATCGCACCCGGCGAGGTGGTTGGGGTGGGCGAAGACGCGAGTGGCCTCCGAGGGGCGGAGGGCTGGGGCGTCTTCTTCCCGCTGGAGGTACTCGGATCACAGGCGCCTGGCGCTTTTCTCTCCTGGCGTTCCCACCCGCTGCTGCTCCCTTTCGTCCGGGGCGCCGGGAACCCTGGCGCCCAACGTCTGAAGGTGCCGCCAGAGGACAGGCCCTCGTGGTCCTGGCGTTTCTCGGCCCTGGACCTTGAGCTGCGCGAGCGCCGCGACGGCTACCGGGAGGCCGTTCTTTCGCATCTGACCCTACTTCTCGTGGAGTTGTCGAGGCTGGCGGCGGATGTGGTGGGGGACCTCAGGCTCAAGGACGAGCCCCTGCTGGCCGAGGTCTTCGGCTTCATAGAAGAGCACTACGGTGAGCGTATCTCGCTCAGGGATGTGGCGCGCGCGGTGGGTCTGTCGAGGAGCCACCTCACCACGGTCGTGAGACGCAAGACGGGGCGGGCGGTCGGAGAGTGGATCTCCGAGCGCAGGATGGCGGAGGCGCGCAAATTGCTCGTTCAGACCGACCTTGCGGCGGAGGAGGTCGGCAGGAGGGTAGGCTATGGCGACCCCGCCTACTTCGTGAGGACGTTCAGGCGCGCCCACGGCGCGACCCCGCTCGGGTGGCGCCGCGCCGGACGCCCGTGAGCCGGCGTTTCGTGCTCAGGAGTCGGCTCGCGTCCGCTAGCAGCCTCCCTTGGCGCCGTGACCACCAGGGCTGGATCATCCGACAGTTTATGTGACAGCTTCGGTCGCGAACTGATCCTTAGTTAAATCGGAAGCTAAGGGTCTGGCACCTCTCTCGTGGGGTCGCCGTGGCACTTCTTGAACTTCTTGCCCGAGCCGCACCGACAGGGATCGTTGCGCCCTGCCTTGACTACCGCGTTCCCGTCGGTGGGCATGGGGGCTTGTACCGTGATGTTGTACTGATCCCCGTAGTTGTAGATCGCTTGGCTCGGCTCGGGTTCGTCCGTGCTGCCGGCGCTCTTCAGCGTAACCCAAAGGGTTACGGTAGCAACTAGCAGAGCTAGCCACGTCGCCAACTCCATGCGCGCCGGCCTGTTTGCCAGGAGCGGCTTCACGAGGTTGGAGAGGCCCGCCGACTCTGCCCTTTCCTGTATCTCGTCGGTGGTCGCGTCGGTGCCTTGCAAGTCTTCGAGGAACGCCGCAAGCCGTTCGAGGTCCCTCACCGTGCTCTCGGGGCCGGAGAGGAACTTCACCGTGTCCTTCACGAACTCGAACTCTCCGGCAAGGACACGGCCCCTGCGCCTGCCGCACATGGGGCAAGGCGTGGATACCGGCGCGTTCTCCCATCCGTTCATGCTGAACTCTGCGCCGGTAACGCCGGGGTCGATACCGTAACCCGATGGGAACAGGTAGCCGCAGTAGCCGCACTTCGCCGGTATCTGCCGCATGGGTACTCGCACACCCGCAGTTTACCCGAGAACGTTGTAGAGCTGTACACTGCTGTACGGCCCTCTCCAGCCCCTTGGCCTGTCGGATGTCTCCAGACGGCCTACCCGCATCTCCGGAATTTTCGACGCCGGGCCAAAGATTTCGTAGGGGTTTGTAACTAGATTGTAGGCTTGTATTGGTGTCGTATTCGAGGAGGATTATTTTGGAAGCGCCGATGCGTGAGCGGGGCAGGCCGCTCGTCTACGAGGTACGCGACCTGATCTCTATACCCGAAGACGTACCGGCCCTGGAGGTCGAGAGAGGCGACCAGGGCATAATCCGCGAGCTGGTCTTGCTCAACGACAGCGTCACGGCCTTCGTAGAGATCCCTTACTCCACCGGCCAGACGAGAGGTTGGATCCTGGTGGAGATCATGCCGGAAACGAAGGTGCTCTCTTACACCCTGGAGGGCTAAGACCCTCACGCTTGTAGAGGCGGCGGAGGGCTACGCTCGTAGCTCCCGCCGTCGACCGGGCGCATGGAGACGACCGCCCCGGCGGCCGTGGTCTACTGCAGATCTCCGGAGAGAGATGGTTGACTCCGGCGACGCCTGCTATACTAGAAGGGTAATTGAAGGTGGGTTTGCAGCAGATCGAGCGCCTCCCTGCAACAAGGGGAGGTTTTTGTTTGGCGGAGCCCATAGAAAAAGAAAGGTGGGCTCCAACACATGGCCCAAGGAACGGTTAAGTGGTTCAGCGACGAGAAGGGGTACGGGTTCATCTCCCCGGATGACGGGGGCGAAGATCTCTTCGTGCACCATACCGGCATAGCGGGTGAAGGGTTCAAGTCCCTTGAAGAGGGTGCCAAGGTCACCTATGAGGCGACCCAGGGCAGAAAGGGAATGCAGGCGGAGAACGTCTCTCCCGCTTAACTAGCGGGACCACAAAACAGCAACTCGGGAGAGTGTAAGGACCGGGGCGCACGCGCCCTGGTCCTTCTTTTCGGGGGGTGATGAGGCAAGCAGACGCCAGCCTGCGGGCGAGATCTTGCGGGTAGACGAGGAGAGTTCGTGGACTACGTGGTAGCTGTACTGGTGGGCTTGGTGCTGGCGGAGGTGGCTACCCTGATCACCACCATCTACCTTCATCGGGTCCTCTCGCACAAGGCCATCCGGCTCCATCCGGCTCTGACGATGTTCATGCGCATCGGCACCTGGATGCTCACGAGCATCTCGCCGAGGGAGTGGGTCGCCGTCCATCGCAAGCACCACAACTTCAGCGACGTAGACGGTGACCCCCACAGCCCCCACATCGAGGGGTACTGGAA
>JAIVIG010000391.1 GCA_020200675.1 Actinomycetota bacterium | reverse complement strand
TTTAGCTCGAAGGCTCGAAGACGGCGACCTTCGCGCCAATCGGTGGCTTTGGAGCTATCGATGGAATCACTCATGCCAGTTCATTACCCGAGGTTCGCTTCTTTATGCAGAGATCAGTAATACGGAAGTATGCTCTCCGGCGACGCCAAGCGTAGACGGGGCAAGAACAAGAGGAAGCAATATGACTAAAGCGTGCAAACTGTGGACGGGTCTTGCAGCTTGATACTGATCTTCGTCGTCCCCGGTCTCACCATCGGTGGCAGCGTCCGGTCCATAAGTGGGCCCTTCAAGCAAATAGTCGGCGTCGAGAAGCTCCGAGGGTGCCAATAGATGAGTATAGGAGTCCCGAGTGCTGGAGGAAGAATGAACCTTAGGCGGAAGTTGGGTACGATCCAGGCCCGGCTGAATCTGGGCTTTGCGCTGTTGCTGACGATGCTCCTGCTGCTGGCCGGTGTGGTCACGTACGAGTCTTACCAGATCTCCTCGGACTACCTGGAGCGCCAACAGCAGGCCGGCGAGCTCGTCCAGTACGCCGGGCAGGTGGAGGTAGACCTGCTCAACATGGAGACCGGCAAACGCGGTTACCTCTTGAACGGCGAGGAAGAGTTCCTCGAGCCTTTCGAGTTGGGCCAGCAGAACTTCGAAGAGAGTCTTGAGGAATCCCGGCGGATCAACGCACAGGGAGACGGGGACGTCGTAGACCCCGGAACCCTGGACGAGATAGAGGCGCAGTACGAGGTCATACTGGCCCTCTTCGAGGAGCAGATAGCGGCTCGCCGTGAAGAGACCACGGATTCGGAGGCTCTCAGGCTCTCCGAAGGAAAGACCGAGATGGATGAGGCACGCCAGATCCTCGACCGGTTCGGGGACCAGGCGCTCGCAAGCCGGACCGCCGCCCGGCAGAGCACCACGGATGCCGTCAGGGCGGAGACGCTCCTGTCGGCCGCGCTAGGTTCTCTGGCCATTCTGACGGGGATAGTCTTCCTGCTCTACGTCAGCCGGGGCCTGATCGCCCCGCTTCGGAGGCTGAGAGACGAAGCGCTCTCGACCGCCAGGCGTCTGGAGGACAACAGCTCGGACGAGAACCTGGAGAACCAGACCAGCGCCTTCGAGGGCTGGGAATGGAACAACCGGAATAACACGGGCGGAGCCAGCGAGCTCGATGAGGTTCGGCAGGCTTTCGGGAGCACGCTCGGCCAGCTCCGGTGGCAGACGGAGCGCGTACGCTCGCTCGTAGCCGGGATAGAAGATCCTCTCGTCACCGTCGATCTCGACGGACACGTCAAGTACTTCAACCCGGCAGCCGTGCGCCTCACGGGCTTCAGTCCCGAAGAGGTCAAGGGAAGAGACCTGACGGAACTCGTTTCTGATACCCACGGCCCAGCCCCGAACGTCCAGGACGCTATGACGACCGGCAGAACGGTGAGGGTGGCTGAGGAGACCCTGCGCCGCCGAGACGGCGGCGAGGTCTGCGTCGCCTCGACCTCCTCCCCGCTGCTGGGAGAGGATGGCTCTGTGACTGGTGGATTGAAGATCATGCGCGATATTACCGAGCGCAAGCAGGCCGAAGAGGCGCTCCAGGAGAGCGAGGCGCGGTTCCGGGGTCTCTCTGACGCGACGTTCGAGGGGATTGCCATCGTAGACGAGGGGAGTATCGCGGAGACGAACCGAACCTTCATCGCCATGTTCGACTACGACGAGGCATCGGAGGTTGTTGGCAAGACGCCGCTCGACTTCGTGGCGCCCGAGTCCCGCGACCTGGTGCGCCAGAGAGTCTCCTCCGGCAATGAGGAACCGTACGAGGCCGTCGGTCTCAAAAAGGACGGTACGACCTTCGATATCGAGATTCGGGGAAGAATGACCTCGTATCGAGGGCACAACGTCCGCGTAACCGCGCTGCGCGACATCACCGAGCGCAAACAGGTCGAAGAAGCGTTGCGCAAGAGCGAGGCGCGCCACCGCGCGGTGGTCGACACGGCCTCCGACGCAATCCTGACCATGACGACCAACGGCCTGATCCACTCGTTCAACCCCGCGGCGGAGCGCATCTTCGGCTACACGGCGGAGGAAGCCGCCGGACAACCACTCAGGATGCTGATGCCCGAGCGGTTCCGGAGCCCGCACGAGGCGGGCTTCCGTCGCTACCTCGGGGGCGGCGAGGCACACGTGGTGAATAAGGGCCCGGTCGAGCTCGCGGGGCTACGCAAGAACGGCGAGGAGTTCCCGCTGGAGCTCTCCCTCGGGGAGATGCGCGAAGAAGGCGATATCCTGTTCACGGGTATCATCCGCGATATCACCGAGCGCAAGCAGGCCGAGGAGGATCTGCGCCAGGCCGAGGAGCAGTATCGCAGGCTCATCGAGACCGTGCAGGAGGGCATCGGCTTCATAACGCAGGAAGGCGTGATCACCTACTGCAACGAGGCCTACGCCGAAATCTTCGGGCTTGCGCCGGAGGAACTTACCGGCAAGTCTCTCCTCGACTTTCTCGACGAAGAGGAGGAGGAGAAGGTGCTGCGGCAGAGGGACCTGCGCCTGGAGGGTGTCCGCTCTACGTACGAGTTCTGCATAACGACCGTTGACGGGGTCAGGAAGGATCTTTCGGCCACCGGCTCCCCCATCACGAACCCCGACGGTTCCTACGAAGGAGCGGTGCAGACCATCGTAGACGTTACCGAGCGCAAGCGGGCGGAGGACGCGCGCAAGAGACACAACGCCCTCGTGCAGTTGCTTCGAACGGTGGCGATCGCCTCCAACGAGGCCTCCCGCGTCGAGGACGCGATGCAGACCTGTCTGGACGAGGTCTGCGCCTACATGGGCTGGGCTCTGGGCCACGTTTACTGGGGTTGCCTCACCGAAGGCTCCGGTTGTGAAGCGGTCCCCGCGAACATATGGTGCGCAGATGACTCCGAGCGATTCGAATCCTTCCTTAAGGTCACCGAAGATACCCGTTTGAGCCTGGGGGTCGGACTCCCGGGCCGCGTCCTGGCCAGCGGCGAGGCCGCCTGGATCACGAACGTAAGCGAAGACCCCAACTTCCCGAGGGCGAGATCGGCAAGGGAGAGCGGCATCAGGGCCGGCTTCGCTTTCCCGGTGCTGGCGGGCACGGAGGTGGCGGCGGTTCTGGAGTTCTTCTCCACGGAAGTCGCGGAGCCAGACGACCAGATACTGGACGTGATGACCCCGGTCGGCACCCAGCTCGGGCGAGTAGTCGAGCGGAATCGGGCCGAGGAAGCTCTACGCCAGAGCGAGGCCAGTCTGGCAGAGGCACAGCGGATAGCTCGGATCGGCAACTTGACGTGGGATCTGGCGACCGACCAAATATCCTGGTCCGATGAGGTCTACCGCATCTATGGCTACGAACCGAAAGAGTTCGTCCCTACTCTCGACAAGGTGATGGAGATAACTCATCCCGACGACAGGCAGTTGCTCAGGGAAGCTATAGACGGCACCCTTCACGAGGGTAAGCCCTACGATTTCGATCACCGCATAGTTATGCCGGACGGCGAGACGCGCGTCATTCATCGTCAGGCGGAGATCGTCTTCGACCATGATGGTAAGCCGACGCGGGTGGTCGGAACTGTCCAGGACATCACCGAGCGCGAGCGAGCGGAAAGAGAACTGCAGGAGGCCAGGAACGCCGCCGAGGCGGCCAACAGGGCGAAGAGCGCCTTCCTGGCGAACATGAGCCACGAGATCCGCACCCCGATGAACGGCGTCATCGGCATGACCGAGCTCCTCCTGTACACCGGGCTCTCGGACGAGCAGCTCGAGTACGCCGAGGCGGTGCGCTCCTCGGGAGAGAGCCTCTTGCACATCATCAACGACATCCTCGACTTCTCCAAGATAGAGGCTGACGCCATGCGCCTGGAGACGGTGAACTTCGACTTGCGCACCGAGGTCGAAGAGGTAGTCTACCTGCTCGCCGAGCGCGCCCAGAACAAGGGCCTGGAGCTCCTCGGCTTCGTCGAACCCGGCGTGCCGACGGCGCTGCGGGGAGATCCCTACCGCCTGAGGCAGCTGTTGACGAACCTGATCGGCAACGCCATCAAGTTCACCGGCGAGGGCGAGGTGAGCGTGCACGCTGCCCTGGACCACGAAGACGACGAGGAGGCAGTGATCCGCTTCGAGGTCCGCGACACTGGCATCGGCCTGAGCGAGGAGCAGCGGGACCAGCTCTTCCAGTCCTTCTCCCAGGCCGACACCTCGACGACGCGCAAGTACGGCGGCACGGGGCTCGGGCTCGCCATCTCGAAGCAGCTCGCCGAGCTGATGGGCGGCGAGATCGGGGT
>JAIVIG010000133.1 GCA_020200675.1 Actinomycetota bacterium | reverse complement strand
AGCCATCTCGCCGCCCTAGTTTCGCCCGTCCAGGTCACTCCGATATCAGGCTAACCCTTGACACCTACACACATGCCACATACGGCATGCAACTCGCCGCCACAGCCGCGCTTAAAGAGGCCCTTTCTTAAGCCGGCTGTTGACACGCCTCAGAAAAGGGGCTTCGGCAGCTCCGTCGAATCTCTGTATTTTTCCGCTATTTGCAGGACTTTTAGAAGTGGCGGGACCCGGATTCGAACCGGGGACACCATGATTTTCAGTCATGTGCTCTACCAACTGAGCTATCCCGCCCGGGGATCAAGCAGCGGGGAGATTCTACGGCACGAGATGGTGGCTATCAAGCGTCCAACGGAGGCGGACCAGGGACCCCATCATCTTTATTCAGGCGCTCCAACAACCGGGCCGCCCGCTGCCAGACTAGCGGCTTTATGCGGTCCTGGCGAAGCGATCCAGGCCAAAGGCCGACTCGACCATCTCCTTTGGCAGCGCGCCCACGACGGCCTTGGGCTGCTCGCCGGGCTCGAAGAACGCGATGGTCGGGATGCTCGAGATCCCGAAGTGCCCAGCCAGAGCCGACTCGGCGTCCACATCAACCTTCGCCACTTTGACAGCTCCTTCGTACTCCTGCGCGATCTCATCCATAACCGGCGCCACCTGCCGGCACGGACCACACCACGCAGCCCAGAAGTCCACCAGCACAGGCACCTCGGAATCCAGTACTTCCTTCTCGAAAGTGTCTATTGTTACCGCTACGGGCTCGCTCACTGATCCTACCTCCTGATAGCTTCTATCTGTTATTTAGTATATCTTCTCGTCAAGCACGAGCGGCGCGAGGATGGAGCGGGAGCGACGGGACTCGAACCCGCGGCCTCCGGCGTGACAGGCCGGCGTTCTAACCAACTGAACTACGCCCCCGCGTGGGACGCCCCGTTTGGGGCGAAGTTGAGTTTAGCAGACGAGCCGTCAGCTTTCAGCCTTCAGCTACCAGCTTTTTGGTTGGGTAGGTGACGCTGGATCCCACCTCCACCCAGGTTTGCCTTCTTACCCGAACGGCGGTCCATCCTACCTGTCAGGTTCTCATGAACCCACACTATCTCCTACGCAAAATGGCGAAGCTCATAACCCCGCTGCCGAGCAACAACGCGGCGGCTACGAGTGCGAGCCCGCCACCGCCCGTTGGCGGGAGTATTCCACCCGCAGCTTGGGCGGCAGAGGACAGCGTGGTACCGCTGGCGGTGGCTGTCGGGGTCGGGGTCGAGGTAGCGGTTGGGGAAGGCGTTAGAGGAGGTCCGGCCTGGACGGTTACCTCTGGGCTCGCGGTGGCAGTAGGAGTCGGGCTAGGGGCATCTACACACTTCGTAACGCTTTCGCCGCTCGCATCGGCGCTGGTCGTGCAGAAGGAACCCTGCGCGAGGGCGTAGGGCGCAAGCACCAACACGCCCGTCAGGCACAAGGAGGCCAGCAACAATAGTCTTCTCACGGATTCCCCTCCCCTCGAGTCGCTAGTTGTGGACAGCCAACCTAAACGAAACCAGCGCAAAAAGCAACATGAACCAATCGAAGGAGGCTTTCCATAAGTGGTGTCAAGAAGGGCCGTGCAAAACGCTGCTTTTCTAAAGTGGGCGATGCTGGATTTGAACCAGCGACCCCCTCCTTGTAAGGGAGGTGCTCTACCCCTGAGCTAATCCGTGCCCCCAACGGGATTCGAACCCGTGCCGCCGCCTTGAAAGGGCGGTGTCCTGGGCCTCTAGACGATGGGGGCTCGCAGCCTTTTGCGGCTCGTGAGCCGGGTAGGGATCGAACCTACGACACGAGGATTAAAAGTCCCCTGCTCTGCCACTGAGCTACCGGCCCGACACGCACGTGAGTTTATCAAAACCCTCGGGGGTGCACGATGAGGAGGCAGGGTTACTGGGCTGCGACGAACTCCTCGAAGGGTACGCCTGGCATGAAGATGTCGATCTCTTCCTGGGAGAAGCGGTGCTTCCAGGTGCCACCCTCCGAGACGAAGTAGGTGCTCCTCGTTATGGAGGTTCCGTCCTTGAAGGTCCTGTAGACCGTCACGCTGACGACGGGGTCCGAAGGCGAGCCGTTCACCACCGCGTCTATCGTGCTGAGCTCCAGCCCCTCATTGTCGGCGAACCACTGGTTCTTGAGGTACCACTCCTCCTCGGTGAACATGCTCCGCGTCTGCGAGTCCAGGTTGTCGTAGGTGTAGGCCCAGTTCTCCTGGTCCACTGCCTGGTAGTAGTCCTCCGCAGCCTCGATGATCTCGACTTCTGACCCCGCGGGAACCTGTGCGGGCAGGGACGAAGCGGGAGCCGACTCAGCCGGTTCACGTACGGAGGAGGAAGGGGTCGACTCGGCCTGATCGGCCCCCGGGAGCGTGCCGGCGTCGCCGATGTACCAGGTGTGGGTGCCACCCCGGAGGAAGGGCCTGTAATCCAGCTGCAGTCCCCTGGAGTCGGGAGGCACCTCGTAGACGATCTCCCCGCTCGTCTTCTGGCCTGGTGAGATCTCACCCTCGGAGAGCTGGCGCTGCCGGCTGTGGATGGATTGGGAGGCCGAATAGCCCTCCTCGTTCTTCAACACGAACTCCAGAAGGCTGGAGACGGCCACAGGCCGGTCGGAGACGTTTTCGAAAGTCAGGTCCGTGGCGAGGAACAGGTTGTCTGGGCTCTCTATGGGCCGGTCGAAGTCGGTGGTGGGCAAAATGCGTACCCCGTTGAGGGTCGCCCGCACGCCTTCGGCCTCCACGGAGTCGCCCACGCCCAACCTCTCGCTCCCGGCGGGCTGCGAGGTGTCGGCCTCTTCGGCGCTCTCTTGTTCGGTGGTCCCTTGCTCCTGGTTTGCGGCCGGTGCGGGCTCCGACCCGGCCCGGGTGTCGGGTTCGCCGCGGAGGAGGTTCAGGGCGACGATCGCGCCGATGCCCAGCACGAGGACGAGCAGAACCCCGAAGCCAAACACCACCGCCAGCGTCCTGTTGCCTCCACGAGAGGGGACGCCCTGCGGGGGGTAGACCTGCGTGGGGATCTCTCGCGTAGGAGCGGCGTCCGGGGCGCCGGGCGATACCCCGGCCCCGCACACCCCGCAGAAGTTGTCCCCGGCGTTTACGATGCTTCCGCACTGCGTGCAGTACACCGGCCGATCCCTACCGGCCACTACCAGCCTCCCCTTGAAAGGTCAGTGGAGCCGAAGATCATTGCGTACCGGTCCCTTCCCCACTCCTTCGACCCGAGCACTATATCTGCTCGCGTGTCGAACAAGCTTCCCGCTTGCGAGCCGCCGGACATTACGCTAGTGCAGGAAGTGGCGCCTCCCCGTGAAGACCATCGCGATGCCTCTCTCGTCCGCGGCCTCGATAACCTCTTCGTCGCGCTTGGAGCCGCCGGGCTGTATGACGGCCGTGATACCGGCTTCGGCCAGCGCTTCGACGCCGTCGGCGAACGGGAAGAAGGCGTCGCTCGCCGCGACCGCGTCCCGGGTCCGCTCGCCCGCCTTCTTGACCGCGAGATCCGAAGCGTCCACCCGGCTCGTCTGGCCGCCCCCGAGCCCGACGGTGGCACCCTCTCTAGAGAGCACGATCGCGTTGCTCCTGACCCTCTTCGCGACCAGCCAGGCAAAGAGGAGATCCTCCATCTGCTGCGGCGAGGGCTGCTTCTGGGTGACCACCCTGTACTCCGAGCCGTCCTCGGTGACGTCGGTCTCTTGCAACAGGAGGCCACCCGTGACGTCCTTGGCGGAGAGGCCGGGGAGGATGAGAAGACCGGCCTGGAGCAGGATCGTGCTCGGCTTCGCCGCGAACGCCTCCCTCGCCTCGGACGTAAAGCCCGGCGCGACGAGCACCTCGGTGAAGACCTTCGTTATCTTTTCGGCCAGTTCCGCGTCCACCGGACCATTTAGCGCCACGATCCCGCCGAACGCCGACACCGTGTCGCTATCGAAGGCTTTTTCGTAAGCCTCCGCAATAGTCTCTCCGACCGCCACCCCGCACGGGTTCGCGTGCTTGACGATGACCGCCGCCGATTTTTCGCCGAGTTCAGCGAGCAGGGCGCGCGCGGCGTCCACGTCGTGCAGGTTGTTGAAAGAGAGATCCTTCCCCTGCAACTTCTCAACCCCGGAGAGGAGATGCTGCTGCCCTATCTGGGCGTAGTAGGCCGCCCTCTGGTGCGGGTTCTCCCCGTACCGCAACGGGAAAACTTTCTCGTAGCGCATGGTGAGGAGATCGGGGAACCTCTCATCACCCCCCGAAGCAGGACGGTTTAGTCCTAAACTATCCGTGCCTGCGCTTTCTTCGAGCCAGTCGGCGATGGCGGCGTCGTAGAGGCTGGTGCGGCGGAAGGCCGCGAGCGAGAGCCGGCGGCGGGTCTCGAGGGAGACCTCGCCCTCAGCTTCCAGCTCTGCCAGAACCTCTTTGTAGAACTCGGGGGAGGGGACGACTGTTACGGAGCGAAAGTTCTTCGCCGCGGCGCGGAGCATGGCGGGGCCGCCGATATCTATCTGCTCTATGGCCTCCTTCTCGGGTGCGCCAACGGCAACGGTCTCTTCGAAAGGGTAGAGGTTTATGCAGACGAGGTCTATGGGACCTATGTCGTGCTCGACGATCTCGGTGACGTGGTCGGGATCCTCGAGGTTTGCGAGGATGCCGCCGTGGATCTTCGGGTGGAGCGTCTTCACCCTCCCGCCCAGGATCTCCGGCTCCCCTGTCACCTCCGAGACAGGGATGACTGGGACCCTGTTCTCTCCGAGCGTCCTCGCGGTCCCGCCGGTAGAGATGATCTCGAACCCGAGTTTGTGCAGCCTGCGCGCGAACGCCGCGACGCCTTTCTTGTCCGAGACCGAGACGAGCGCCCGGAGCTTCATACCCTCCCCCGGAAGTAGTCCGCGACCGCCTCCACCAGCAGACGGTGCTCCACGGGGTGCAGCCGCGCGAGCAGGGTCTCCTCCGTGTCCCCCGGCAAGACCGGCACCCTCTCCTGCCTCACGAGGGGTCCGGCGTCGACCTTCTCGACCATGAAGTGGACCGTAACCCCCGTCTCCTTAACTCCCGCTTCGAGCACCCGCTGCGCGGCGTTCAGGCCCCGGAACTCCGGCAACAGCGAGGGGTGAACGTTCAGGATCGCGGGGAACCGCTCCAGGAAGACGGGCGAGAGCACGCGCATGTACCCCGCCCCCACCACGAGCGAGACGCCGTGGGCGGCGACCCTCTCCGCCAGCTCCCGGTCGTAGTCCTCGCGGCTGATGAAGCCTGCAGGGTCCACGTGCTCGACCGGCACCCCGGCACGCCGCGCTCGCTCGAAGGCAAACGCCCCTTTCTTGTCCCCGGCGACCACCGCGAGTTCCTCGGGGTAGGCTTCCAGGAGCGCCTGGAGGTTCGTCCCCGAGCCCGAGGCGAGCACGGCGAAGCGCGACCCTTCGGGCAACCGCTCAGGCAAACTCGACCTCTCCCCCTTCGACGACCTCGCCGATACGCCACGATCTGCAACCCGCGCCGCGGAGCGTGTCTAATGCCAGATCCAGGTCTCCCTCCGGTACGACAGCGCAGAACCCGACGCCGAGGTTGAAGACCCGGCGCATCTCGTCCTCGGAGACGCTGCCTAAAGAGCGGATCAGGGCGAACACCGGTGGCTCCTCCCAGGAAGAGACATCGAGCCGCGCTCCGAGACCGCCTAAAGAGCGAGGCAGGTTCCCCGGAAGCCCGCCGCCCGTTATGTGCGCCATCCCGCGCACCTCGACGGCTTTTTTGAGGGCGTGGACCTCGCGCACGTAGGCTCGGTGAGGCTCCAGGTAGACCTCGCCGACGGACCGGTCGAGGCTTTCCGGCACATCCGAATAAGAGAGGCCCGCATCCTCCGCCACCTTGCGCGCGAGGGTGTAGCCGTTGGTGTGCAGGCCGCTGGAGGCGAGACCCAGTACCGCGTCGCCGGCCCTCACGCGCTCACCGGTAACCACATCGCTCCTCTCGCACGCCCCCACGCACACGCCGATCACG